>JBKOVX010000033.1:0-6325 GCA_046724115.1 Gemmatimonadota bacterium
CATAGAGACTGACGCGTCTGAGCTCGAGCTATTGAAGGGCGGCGCGCCGGACTTCGGAACGATTCGGATCACGTACGTGCCAGCGGCAAAATGCGTCGAGCTCAAAAGTCTCAAGCTCTATTTGTGGAGCTTCCGCAACGACGGAATCTTCTACGAACGCGCAGTCAACCGAATTCTCGATGACCTCGTTGGCAGCTGCTCGCCAAAATGGATGCGAGTAGTGGGTGACTTCAACACTCGCGGCGGCATCAAATCGGTGATCACAGCGATTCACGGAACCGCGCCGCAACGCTGACCGCCCAGGGACAGAATGGTGGTAGCAGTCTTGCACCACTACTTCCTGTCCCATCGCGAGCCAGTCATGTCATCCACTCCCTCCCCACCGCCGGATCGAGATCCGCTTCAGAACCTACTCGAGGACGCCGAAAGCGAGCTGCGGCGCAGGCTCGAAGAAGCCTGTGAGGCGGAGGCTCGTGGTGTGTCGACCGAATCGACCGAGGAGATCCGCCAGCTAGAGGACAGTCTTCTCTCCGCGGCAATGGCAGCAAAGCAAACCATTGCAGTGCGCCGTCACATGAAACGGCGCGGGTACGGAGAGCGAGAGCGCCCTGTCAAAGTCGATCTCGAAGCAGAGCATGACCCGAGGGCGGATGCGCTGAAGGAAGGAGAATCTGAATCAGAAGCAGGTGCCACGACGGGCGTTCGTGAATTTGTCGATAGTACTGGCCAGCGTTGGCGCGCATGGCTGGTAGTGCCTGGTCAGAGCAAGTCCCACTCGAGCGGACGACGATTTCTTGGCGATTTTCAGAATGGCTGGGTCTGCTTCGAGGGAGTGGGCAATTCAGCGCGCCGCCGGTTGCCTTTTCGTCAGGCGAGTTGGGCAAATGTCACCGATGACGCACTCCGACGTCTGGTGGAGCAGGCGATCGACGCACCGATACGCGTCACAAAGCAGCAGGAGAAGCGCTGATCGGCCGTTGATTCGAACGTCGCGATTCGCTTAATTGTGCTCTCCAAGCTGCCGTTTTGCGGCTAGGTAGCTCAGTTGGTAGAGCAGCGGACTGAAAATCCGCGTGTCGGCGGTTCGATTCCGTCCCTAGCCATTATTTCAGATAGCATTCCACTACGCCAGGGCCGCACTATTTATCGTGTGCCTAATGTCGTGCCGATCGTTCCGCCGAAGACCGCTCGCGCTCCAAACTCGAACGCGTAGCCTGAACCACGCCGTCGCGGACTCTGCCCCGAACATTCATCACACCGCCGGGCAGATTGTCGAATCGAAAACGCCGCACTGTGATCAGGTAAATTGGAGCCTCTCCAGGCTGCGCTCCTGCGCCTGTAACGGCTAGCCACTCGAATGCGCCGTCGAAGTAGTGACTCGCATAAACCTGTTTCCGACCGATCACGGTCAAGTCTGGAGACGAGGGATAAACGACGACGTGATCGAGCGTGAGGGTAGGGCGAAGATGCGGCAGGTGATCGTTCGACCAATACAGTATGTCCCGCACTCCAGCGGGCCGATTTGACGGGTACGTCGCCAGATACTTCTGAAACTGGGGAGCGTACTCATACAATTCGGGCGACTGAGTGAGGAGCGCTGAAAACGCATCGGACGATCGCATGCCACCCTGGTCGTCATACGTCAGCATCGCGTCATTGCCGCGAGTTCGATATCCGTTGATAAGCTTCAGCATCCCAGCCTGCAGTCGTGCATCTGCCTGAGCTTTGGCGTCGGGTGCGGACCAATTGACCTCTTCGGCGAACGCCTTCATCGCCGACGCGGGCAGCTTGAAGTTGCAATTTCCTTTCTGACAATCTTTGAGATCGCGATACTCCGAGCTGTCGAATACCACGTTGCGCACATCAGCCGACGTAGCGGGGTCTGCGATGATGTGGAAGCGTCCTCCGTTCGCGCCAATCAGCCGACCCGGATCCAGCGCGTGCTTCACGTAATCGCTGGGCGACACGCGCGCGCCGATAACGCCGAATACCACAACGTCGCGATCGCTCTTTGCTGGCAAAAGCTTGACGACAGGTTGGCCAGCTGCGGTGCTGGCGATCTGTGAGTCATCGAGCCCCATCTTGTGCAGATACTGATTCACCGCTGACGGCGATTGTGCTGCCGCGGTCCCCGCGAGCAACTGCGCGGTCACGATACTGACCGCGCTCGCAGTATGCAGGAATCTCATTGTAATTCGCTCCAGACGTCGCGTAGACATTCAACTATGGAGTAACGCAGGCAGTTGCTCCGATGTCTACATACGAATCCGTCGCGTGAGCTGAAAGCTGAACGCTGTCATCAGCCTCCGCCAAGCGCCGAAGCGAGATTGCTCACAAGGGTCGCCTCACGCTCAACTGCTGCCGCAGCGCGCGCGATCTCGCGATCAGCGTCCTGCCATTGGCCCTGTTCGATCGCCTCACGCACGCCGGGTATCGTCTTCACCCCATAGCCAGTGTAGAAGCCGGGAGCGTAGAGCATGTGGACGTACCACGATCTGTTCTTCAGACCCTCAGTCGATGTGAGCGCGCGCTCCGCCTGAATGAGCCGGTCGTTCACGGCTTTCGCGTTTGCCACTCGCCCTTCACCCACAGACCGACCATATGCTTTCTCGTAGCGTGAAGCTGCATGGGTGAGTGAGTCGAGCGCGTTGAGCAACGGCGCGAAATTGAGCTGCGGCGCAGGCTGTTCACGTTGCGGCGCGGTGATGGGATCGCGCGGGTCACTTGTGAACTTGAACAGGCCTTCGTCTATCTGACGATTGCGCTCGGCGATCTGCTCAGCGCGCCTGTCGCGCAGCGATTGGAGATCCTTGACGTATGTCTGGATCGTTTCGGCGAGATTCGTAAATCCGAACGGCAGCAAGTCGGCATTGGCGAGGCGCAGCACCGCGATGCCGGCTGCCTGTGCCAGCGCGCGCTCGTAAACGAACGATGAATCGCTGAAGTGTGTGAACCAGTAGAAATCGTCGTAGATCGAGTGATAGATGCCGCCATCGTCTTCTCCGCCGTAACCGAGGTTGAGCGAGGCAACTCCCAGGTGATCGATGAAAGACGAGTAATCGGACCCGGATCCGAGGGCACCGATGCGTAGATCTTCGCGCTCTCTTGCATCGCGTCGGGCATCCGGCGAGCCGTTGAGGATGCGCGATGCCTGCAACCTCTTCCACGAGCTGACTCCGGATTCCGGATCTTCGACATCCATTGCGACGCCGTTGACGAATTTCTCGAGGGAGTGCGAACCTTCGACACCCAGGTAGCCGCGGCTGTTGGTGTCGCTATTCAGGTAAGCAACGGCGTGCGCTCTGAGCTCGTCGGCATGTGTCTCGACCCACTCGGTCGAACCGAGCAATCCCGGCTCTTCGCCGTCCCATGCAGCGTAAATAATCGTGCGCTTCGGCCGCCAACCCTGCTTGTAGAGATTGCCGAGTGCGCGTGCTTCCTCCAGCTCGGCGACGAGTCCGGAGATCGGATCCTGTGCGCCGTTCACCCAGGCATCGTGGTGATTGCCGCGAATGATCCATTGATCGGCCTCGGTGGTGCCGGGCAACCGCGCAATGACATCGTAGAGGGTCTTGAGACTCCAGTCCGATTTCACCTTGAGATGAACGCGTGCCGGTCCGGCGCCGAGTCGATAGGTGATGGGCAAACCGCCACGCCAGTTACCTGGCGCAAGCGGACCGCCGAGCGCGGCAAGTAATGGTTGGGCATCGCCGTAAGAAATCGGTAAAACCGGAATCTTCGTAATAGTTGGTGCCTGTGCGACGGGGAGTCGCTTGGCGTCTTTTGTTGCGCCAACTCCCGGCGTCAGCGGGTCTCCGGGATAGACGGGCATGTCGGCGACGGAACCACGCTGAACGCCCTGGGGTGGCCGCATTGGCCCATTCGGGAAGACATCGCCGGCGGCGTAGCCGTCGTCTCTCGGATCGGAATAGATGAGGCATCCGATCGCCCCGTGCTCGGCGGCCACTTTTGGCTTGATTCCGCGCCATGAGCCGCCGTACTTGGCGATGACGATCGCGCCTTTAACGGAGATGCCGCGCTGCGCCAGCTCTTCGTAGTCGGCGGGTATTCCATAGTTGACGAAAACGAGGGGGCCGGTGACGTCGCCATCAACTGAATAAGCATTGTACGACGGGAGTTGCTCGGCTTGCTGGTTGGACGTCGGGTCCGCAGGAAGCGGTGTCTCCTGGAGTTTGGCCTTGTAATTCGCGGGAGCGACGAGCTCGACGACGCGCTCGACTGGAGTTGGGAAGAGGACATCGAAGTTCTCGATGTGAGCATCCCAACCGTACGACTTGAATTGAGCGAGGATCCACTCGGCGTTGTCCTTGTCGTATGCGGAGCCGACGTGATGCGGTCTCGCGCTAAGCCGCTGCATGGCGTCTCTCATGTGCGCCGGGTCGGGCATGCTCTTGAAGCGCGTTTCGAGATCACGCTGTGCCTGGATCGATTGCGGAAAGAATCCCCGCAATGGTGTATCTGCCGGTGATGGGGTGAAGGCGAGACCGGTCGCAGAAATGAGCAGGGACGACAGCAATGCGCGCATCAAACGACTCCAGTATGGAAAACGACTGGAGATTCTAGCTGTAGCACCGAAAAAGCGTAATCGGGCGATTACGCTTGTTTGATTTTGCGGGTGCGCGGAGTTGAGTGGGTCTCTTGGGTCACAGCTTTTTCTGATTCGCTGGGCAACGGGATCCAGCGCTCAGCCCAGCTGGCAATCTCGCGAAGTGCGTCCTGGAGCTCGCGGCCTTTTCTGGTGAGCTCGTACTCAACCCGTACCGGGGTGTCGGGGATTACCGCGCGCAGCACGAGACCCTCGGCTTCGAGCGAGCGAAGACGCTCCGACAGCATCCTGTCAGTGATATCCGGGATGGCTGCCTTGATGGAGGCATAGCGGGTCTTTCCCTGGAGGAGGGTCTGCAGGATAGCGCCAGTCCAGCGGCTACCGATGAGCTCGATAGCGCGGTGGAAGCGAGCGCAGACTTGGGAAACGCCTGGTGCCTCGGACATGGAGAGAATCTACGGGATTGGGTGCTTGACACAAGTAACTTACTAAAATATATTAGCCTATCATTAGTAAGTCCAGTGGGAGCTAGCCCGGACGGAGCCAGCTGTCCAGGACGATGACAACGAGGGAATGAAATGACAGCAGTACAGACGGCTCCCGAGACGGGGAGCAAGACGGTGTGGAAGCTCGATCCTTCGCATACGCTCGTCGAGTTCTCGGCAAAGCACCTCATGATTACGACGGTAAAGGGCCGGATCACCGACGTTGAGGGGACGATCTACGCCGATGAGAACGATCCGGCGAGTTCCTCAGTGGATGTGACGCTCAAGGCGGCGACGCTCGATACTCGCACCGAGCAGCGGGACAATCACCTGAGGTCGGCGGACTTTCTCGATGTCGAGAATTTTCCAGCGATTACGTTCAAGAGCACAAAAATCGAAGGCGATCGGAACGAGTTCAAGCTGACTGGTGATCTCACCATCCGTGGCGTGACGAAGCCGATCACTTTGGACGTGACGTTCGAGGGCCAGACGAAGGATCCATGGGGTGGCGAGCGCATTGGGTTCAGCGCGATGGGGAAGATCGATCGTCGCGAGTTCGGGCTGACGTGGAACGTACTGCTCGAGACAGGCGGGCTTACCGTGGGAAACGAGATCAAGATCAACGTGGAAGTCGAAGCGATCAAAGCAGCGTAACCGTACGATAAGAATCTAATTAAAACGGGTGCCTCCCACTGAGGGGGCACCCGTTTTGTATTATCGGGGGTAGGATTCCGAACTGCGAACTAGAGCGGGTAACGTGGCGCCTAGGAATCGCGAGGATTGCGGACTAATTGCGCATTGGGGGACTAACTGCGAATTGCTGACATCTTGCCGTTTGGAGCTCTTCCATTCCTGTCCGTCCTTTCAGTCCTAGGCGTCACAGATAGCCGTGTTAAACCAGTATCGAACTCCGGGTCGAATGAGCGCAACGTCTATGTAATCGCGCATCAGGACGACTGGCAGCTCTTTATGGGGGACGTTGCCGTAGATGGGCTTAGAACAGCCGCGCCGACGACCTTCATCTACCTCACCGCCGGGGACGACGGACGCGATTCCGTTTATTGGCAGGCTCGAGAGCGCGCAGCACTGGCGTCGGTTCGGATTGCGGTTGGGACCACAATTGCGCGAAGCGATTCGACCGAGTGCAAGCCAGTCGTAGTGATGAAACACACCATCCGAAAATGCACGCTCGGCAATACCGAATCGTTCTTTTTGAGGCTTCCGGATGGACAGCGAAACGGGTCCGGGTTCTCTCGCTACAACAACCAAAGCC
>JBKOVX010000319.1:0-2801 GCA_046724115.1 Gemmatimonadota bacterium
TTGTAATACTTCTTGACGTCCACGACTTTCTTTTCAGAAGTCACACTGGTGATGGGAACGCTGTCGTAAAATCCCTTGTGCACACTCACCAGCCGGCCGTATTCCTTTTTCAGAATCATATCGAGGGCAAGGTTGCCGAACGCCATCGGCACGATCGAGTCGAGCGCATCGGGATCGCCCGATCGCACGAGGTAGCCAAGGCGCTGGTTAACGACGTCGATGCGGCGGCCGTTGTTGTACTTGGGTGAGAACTCCTTGAGCGCCTCCGCGACCTTGTCACCGATCCCGCCCAGCTTCCGGTGCCCGAACATGTCCGCCTCGTCGCCCTCGAAGCTCATTCCGTCCGACGATTTGAGACTCGCTCCCTCGGAGACAAGGGCCACCGAGTATTTGCTCGGATTCCGGTTATGATCGTAGACCATCAGCTCAGTCAGATGCTCGACGTCGGCAGCGTGTTCGGGAATCAGGCAGCGATCCGCAGCACCCGCCATCGTCGGTAACAATGCCGTGAAGCCGGCGTAACGTCCAAAAACTTCAATCACAAGGAAGCGTTCGTGCGATCCCGCCGAGGTGCGCAGCCGATGCGTTAACTCGAGAGTCCGTGTCACGCACGTGCTGAAGCCAATACAGTAGTCAGTGCCGTAGACATCGTTGTCCATCGTTTTCGGAATCGCCACGACGTGCACACCTTCGTCGTGCAGTCGCTTTCCGTAGCTGAGCGTGTCGTCACCACCAATGGGCACCAGCACGTCGATTCCAATGTGCTCGAGGTTCTTGAGAACGTCCTTGGTGACGTCGTTGGTCTTCTGGGTGTACCCGGTCATGTACTTCGGTACTCTGCCCAGTGGGAGGTGACTCGGACGCGTACGTGAAGTGTGCAGGAAGGTGCCGCCGCTGCGTCCCGCGCGATTCACTTCGGCTTCCGACAATTCCTGCACGCATTCGGAGTTGTCGGCGCCCTTTTCACGATTGTAGTCGACGAGTCCCGCCCAGCCCCGTCGAATGCCCATGACGCGATAGCCTTCGCGCAGCGCGCGAATCGTGATCGCCCTGATTGCGGGATTGAGACCGGGGACGTCGCCGCCGCCGGTGAGAATCCCAATTGTCTTATTGTTCGCCATGACTAAAAAGTTAGCGCATCTTTGCCGGAGGCTCTATGAACGTACTTCTCTTCGGCGCGACCGGAATGGTCGGTGACGGCGTTCTCCACGAATGCCTGGCCGACCCCCGCGTTTCCAGCGTTATGGCCATTGTACGCTCGCCGCTCACCATCTCGCACCCGAAACTGCGAGAGTGTCGGCGGACGGATTTCTTCTCCTACACCGACCTTACGGCCGAACTGGCCATGATCAACGCCTGCTTCTTCTGCCTTGGCGTCTCGTCGGTGGGGATGAGCGAGGCAGACTACTATAGACAGACATTCGACCTGACCCTGGCCGCGGGCCGCGCGTTGGCCACCGTCAGGCGGGGTGCGACGTTCTGCTACGTCTCAGGCGAGGGAACTGACAGCTCGGAGCGAGGCCGAAGCATGTGGGCCCGGGTCAAGGGAAAGACCGAGAACGCCCTGCTCGAGCTTCCCCTCAAGGCTTACATGTTTCGACCGGGATTCATCCGGCCCCGGCCCGGTACGCGCTCCAAGACCCGGTGGTACACGGTGATGTACGCGGTTCTTAATCCCCTTTATCCGGTGTTCAAGCGAATCGTCCCCACTCACGTAACGACCGCGGAGAACATCGGCCGGGCGATGATCGCGGTGGCAGACAAGGGTTATAAGAAGCGCGTGCTGGAGAACGTGGACATCAACGCGCTCGCCGCCGCCGGCTAGCCTCCGCATTCGAGCGAAGGCTCCGTCCCTACCGAGCTACCAGCTCTTTGTGCAAAACAGGCGCAACACGGGTACCGAGCAGTTCGATTGCCTGCATCATCCTCGCCTGCGGCAGAGAGCCCGCGTTCATCTGAAACGTGATGCGCGAGATGCCGCCCAGCGCTTCGCTGTGTCGAAGGATCTTCTCCGTCACTTCGTCGGGGTCGCCGATCAACAGCGCGCCGAGCGGCCCGCGCTGCGCATCGAAATCCGCGCGGGTCACAGGAGCCCAGCCGCGCTCCTTTCCGACGTCCGTAAAGGCGCGCCGGTAGCCAGGGAAGAATTCATCGGCAGCCTGCTGCGTCGTCGGCGCGACGTAGCCGAGCGAGTGGACTCCGACTTTGAGCTGTTCGGGAGAATGTCCGTAACGCTCGCCCGTCTCCCGGTAGAGATCGACGAGCGGGCGGAAACGGTGCGTCCTGCCACCGATAATAGCGACCATCAAAGGCAGTCCGAGCGCGCCGGCACGAGCGAATGATTGCGGAGTCCCGCCGACGCCTAGCCAGATCGGCAACGGATTCTGCACCGGCCTCGGATAGACTCCCTGCCCCGTCAGCGCCGGCCGATGCTTCCCCGACCAGGTGACGTGTTCGTTGTCGCGGATCTTTAGCAGCAGGTCCAGCTTCTCGGCGAAGAGTGAGTCGTACTCCTCGAGTTTGTACCCGAACAGCGGAAACGAATCGACGAAAGACCCACGGCCGACAACCATTTCCGCCCGTCCGTTCGACAGTAGGTCGATGGTCGCGAAGTTCTGAAACACCCGCACGGGATCCGCCGAGCTGAGCACTGTCACGGCACTCGTCAGGCGGATGCGGGTCGTTCGCGCGGCGGCGGCGCCGAGGATCACCGCGGGAGCGGAGTCGAGAAAATCCTTGCGATGGTGTTCGCCGATTCCGAAGACATCCAGACCTACCTGATCGGCATACTCGATCTGCTC
>JBKOVX010000352.1:0-5695 GCA_046724115.1 Gemmatimonadota bacterium
ACCCACGCGTGCAGCCCCCAAAGCCCAAACGCGTCGACCTGCGCGAACTGCTGGCCGAACAACACCGGCGGTGCAGCATCCCGGCTGTGGAAACTGTACGGGATGATGTATTCCACTGCTACCAGGCGGAGCCGACCATTCTTCTCCGGCTCGTAGAGCAACAGCTGCGGGTTCTCTACCGTCGCTGTCCCGTTGATGAGACCCGTGTTTCCATAGTGGAATCCCATTCCACCAGCGCCGCCGGGATCCGTCATGCATGGCGTGATCGGCGTCCCCCAGCCTGCATGGCTAGCGACGTTGAAATCCTGGAATGCCGCCGTTGCTTGACGCAACGAGGCGAGTTGCTGGTTGACTTCAGCTCCCAGCCCCTGATTCGCCACCGCTCGCGGCAGAAAATCAGTCGTCTCCGTGGTGATTGGCTCGCCGCACCCAGCCAGCAGTGCCATTCCGGCGAGCAGCGTTGCTGTGTGTCTCATCGCTCCCTCCCCTCGCATGTGATGTGGGTTATGTTCTACGCGCGGAAGTTGAAGCGGGGCGATTAACTGCTCCTTGCGCTCAGAATTAGCTACGAATTAGCTGGCGACCCCATGATCACGGTCCAACTCCTCGGCGGCGCGTGCCTGCGGTCGGGCGATGCTCCTCTCAGTGGCCCACCCGCGCAACGTCACCGCATCGCACTCCTGGCGCTGATAGTTGCTTCGTGGCCGCAGCCGCTGTCGCGCGACCGGGCGATGGCGATGCTGTGGCCGGAGAAGGACGTCACCAGCGCGCGCCGCCTGCTAAATCTCGCCGTTCATGTGCTCCGCACCGCCCTCGGCGAAGACGCCATCGCGTCCACAGGCGATGGCCTTTTGCTGAGTCCTTCCCACGTCAATTGTGACCTCCATGAGTTGCGCGCCGCCATCGAGTCAGACGCATCCGACCGCGTGGCTCGCCTCTATACCGCGCCGCTCCTCGATGGATTTCATCTCGACGACTCCACCGAGTTCGGGTTCTGGCTCGACGAGCGTCGTAGCGAGCTGTCGCACGCTTACATTGGCGCGCTGCTCGCACTCGCTGAGCGCCAGAAGGAGAATGGCGATGTGCACGAGAGGGTGCGGACGTGCCTTCGCCTCGTCGCTGCCGATCCACATTCGGGAGAGTACGCGCAAAAGTTGATGCGAGCACTCGATGATTCAGGAGACACGACGGGAGCCATTCAACACGCCGGTGAGCACGCGCGCCGGCGGCGAATGGATCTCGAGCTCGATCCCGATGCCAAAGTAGCCGCACTCGCGGAGCAGCTGCGCAGAGGAACTCTGCGAAAACGCGAAGTCGCGAGCTCCGGTCAGGCCACGACGCCTTCGGTGGCGGTGCTGCCATTCATCAACCTGGGTGGGAACTCGGAAAGTCAGCTATTCGCTGATGGCATCACCGAAGATGTAATCGCGCAGCTGTCGAAGATACGCGCGATCAAAGTGATCTCGCACGGATCGGTGGCCCAGTTCCGAGAGCGACAACTCAGTCTGAAGGAGATCGCCAGGAAGCTGGGGGCCACGACAGTGCTCGACGGCAGCGTGCGACAAGTCGGAGATCGAGGGCGCATCGTCGCCAAACTCATCGACGTCGAAACGGATCGGCATCTCTGGGCAGAGACGTACGACCGGCAGCTCACCGACATTTTGTCCATCCAGACCGACGTCGCCCTCCAGATCGCCGGAGCGCTCAAGGCGGAATTGTCGCGCGACGAGGAGACGCGCGTGCGCCGGCAGCCGACGGCAGATGTGCGTGCTTACCAGTCCTTTCAGCGCGGGCGGGAGTTGTACATCCAATACACGCCGGAGTCGCTCACCCGCGCTATCGAGTTCTACGATCGGGCTATCGCACGAGACCCGTCGTTCGCCCTTGCGTACGCCAGCAAGGCGTTAGCGTACACAGAATTGGCCGAGGTCGGAGCTCTCGCGCCCGCCGTTGCCTATCCATGTGCGATGGAGGCTGCAACCAGCTCGCTGCGCCTGGATCCCGACCTCGGCGAAGCTCATTCCTCGATGGGATTCATCAAGGGTGTCCACGAATTCGATTGGGCCGGCGCCGAGCACGAGTTCAAGCGCGCGCTGGAGCTGAGTCCGAGTAACTCGGATACATACATGATGTATGGAAGGTTTTGTGCGGCTCTCACCCGTTTCGACGATGCGATCGCACTACAGCAGCGCGCTCACGAGCTCAACCCGCTCGCTCATGGGCTGGACCGCATTACTTCGCGAATCAGAGCCGGTCGATACGACGAAGCTGTCCCCCTTGCCGAGGAGGCCGTGGAATTTGCTCCGGCCAACGATCGCGCCCGCGCGACACTCGGTTGGGCGTACTTCATGAGTGGGAGAAAGACGGAGGGACTGGCCGAGCTCGAACGGGCGGTTGCCATCGGGCCGGGGAACACCATGTGGCTCGGACAATTGGGCGAGGCCTATGGGATGGCGGGCGACAAGGAAAAGGCGCGGGAGATACTGGGAAAGCTGGTCGACGTTGCGCGCAGCTATTACGTCTCACCCTACCATTTCACGTACGTCTACATCGGACTCGGCGAATACGATGAAGCGATGAAGTGGCTGGAGCGCGCGGTCGCCGAGCGCACGGGGCCGGCGTACAGCATCAAGGGATCGTTTTTACTATCGGCGCTGCACGGGCATCCACGATTTCGGGCGTTGCTGCGTAGTATGAATCTCGATTAACTGATGTTATCGAGTCCGTTGCCAATACGCCGATGAGAGTGGCGCGCGCGGTTATCGTATTGCTGGCGTTGGTTGAGGGATTGTGGATGACTTTCGACGGAATGCGGGCGCTTACTGTCGGTGATTACGTGACGCCGCGTTCGCGGCCTGGCGAGCTCGGTCCATGGCACTACGCAGTCGAGAGCGTCGGAATTGCGCCACGATCGACGTTGATGAAGGTGACCTTCGTTGTCTTCGGCGTAGGTTGGCTCATCATCGCCGGCGGACTGATCCGCCGCACAAGCTGGGCACTCAATTCTGCACTGGCAGCTGCGGTACTGACGCTTTGGTACCTGCCAGTCGGGACAGCCTTTGGCCTCGTGCAGATTGCGCTGTTGGTTTTGCTTCGCCGGAGTGCTTAGCTGAGGACGCTCGCGGCTACCTGCGAACCGCTATCTCGCACCGCCTCCCCCTTCTTTCTTTTTGAACGGATCTTCTCACGCAGCGCAGATTAGCGCCAAACGGGTGATCGCAAATGACGAAACGTCCGCGTCTGCTGACTGCGCGTCCTGTCAAGATTCGATGCTTGCGCGAGAGACCGTGTAACTTGACCGAGAGTCCGGTGGACTTGCTTGGGCAGCATCACCAATCGAGGATTACCCTATGGATCCGCTGTCCGATGTGCTGCGTGCGGTAAGACTCAACGGGGCGTACTTCTATCCCGTCGAGGCAGGCGCGCCCTGGTCCGTTTCGAGCCTACCGGCGCGTGATCTGGTTCCACGCATTCTCCCCGAGACGGAGCATCTCATCTCCTACCACATCCTGCTCACCGGGAGTTGCTGGGGAGGACTCGATGGGCAGAAGCAGGTGAAGATGAAGCCCGGCGACGCCATCGTCTTTCCGCAGGGCGACGCTCACCTGATGTCGAGCGACGAGGGACATCGCGATGGCTCCGGGAAGAAAGGCACGTCGGCGCAGCGCTATCCTTCCACGGTTTTCCTCGGACCGGATTCGTCGCCGCGCGACACGACCTTCGTCTGCGGCTTCCTCGGCTGCGACGCGCGTCCGTTCAATCCACTCCTGTCGGCGCTGCCCAGGGTGATGCACGTCCCGGGAGCCGCCGAGGGTTGGTTGTCCAAGTTTCCGCAACAGGTTGTCGCCGAGTCCCACACCGGGCGCGTTGGCAGCGAGACGATGCTGACGCGGATGGCGGAGCTGATGTTCATCGAGGTGCTCCGCCGATACGTCGAACAGCTACCGCCGCAACAGGCGGGATGGCTTGCCGGTCTGCGTGATGGCGTTGTTGGACCAGCGCTGTCGGAGCTGCACGCGAAGCCCGATCATCCCTGGACGCTGCACGAGCTCGCTCGCACGATTGCGTCGTCTCGCACGGTGCTCGTCGAGCGCTTCTCCCAGCTGGTTGGCGTTCCTCCAATGCTCTATCTGACTCGGTGGCGGCTACAGCTTGCCGCCGAGCAGTTGTCGCGCGGCTCGGCGAAGGTGGCGGCGGTCGGTGCGCAAGTCGGTTACGTGTCGGAGGCGGCGTTCAGTCGCGCATTCAAGCGCGAAACAGGACAATCCCCAGCGGCTTGGCGGCGGGCACGCCAGTACAGCTAGCGGCGAGAGACTTGCGAGCAGATTTCCGAACGGAAGGTTGATCGGTCAGCATCGCAAGTGAGGGGGACATGCGGCGCATCATTGTATTCGATCGTGTTTCGGCGGACGGCTATTTCTCGGCACCCGACGGCAATCTCGATTGGGCAGTGCCCGAGGACGAGCTCGACAAGGAAGCCACCAGCAACCCGGGTGTTCAGGGCACGTTGTTGTTCGGCCGAAAGACTTACCAGATGTTCGAGAGCTTCTGGCCGAAGGCGCTGGCGTCACCCGGCGGACCGGAGAATCCTCACCGACCCGGGCAGCGATCGCCGGAGATGCGGGCGATGGCTGAATTCATCAATAACGCGATAAAGATCGTTTTCTCGCGGACACTCAAAGATGTGAAGTGGAAGAACTCGCGCCTGTTCAAGAAGTTTCAGCCATATGAAGTCGAAGCGCTGAAGCGAGAGAAGGGTGCGGACATGATGATCTTCGGCAGCGGGTCGATCGTGTCCCAGCTCGCCGAGCACGACCTGATCGACGAGTATCAGTTCATCGTGGGTCCGCTGATACTCGGCAATGGCCACCCGTTGATCAGCGGTGTCTCGAAGAAGACTCCCTTGAAGCTTGCGGAAGCGAAGACGTACAAATCGGGCAACGTCAAGCTCCGCTACACCCGGCAGTAATCATGGATTCGCGCTTAGCCATATTGATGGCGCTCACCGCAAGCGCGCTGTCACTTCCTGCGGACGCGCAAGTCCAATCGGCTCCCGAGAAAAAGGTGAGACCAGCGAACTCGCTGGTTATTACCGGCGACACGGCGCGAGTGCGCAGCTCCGGTGTGGCCTCACAGATTCGGTCGCTGCTGGATACCACGACGAGAACTCTCGATCGTCTCGAGGTTCACCAGACTTCGTTGCCGCCGGGTGGCTCGCCGCATCCGCCACACCGTCACGCGCACGAAGAGCTGATGCTCGTCGAGCGAGGGACTCTCGAAGTAACGCAGGAAAGCGCGGTGCGCCGGGCGGGTCCTGGCTCGCTGATCTTCGAGGCGTCGAACGAGCTGCATGGGCTGAAAAACGTCGGGGCGGATACCGCTGTCTACTGGGTAATCGCGATTTATCCGCGCGATCTCGCCGACTCCTCGCAGCGGCGTAAATGAAGTGGTATGATTTTCACCCTCATTAAACCGGCGGAGAGTCGATGAGAGCGTACGTGCTGACTACCGGAATCGTGTTTGCATTGCTCGCACTGGTTCACGTCTGGCGCTTCTATGAGGAACGGAGCTCGCTCGCAAGGGATCCTCACTTCCTGATCATCACAGTGATCGCGGCCGGGTTTGCGGTTTGGGCTTTCCGCTTGTACGGGCGGTCAACGCGCTCGACCTGAAACCCCAGTCTTGACGCCCGCCA
>JBKOVX010000203.1:0-2533 GCA_046724115.1 Gemmatimonadota bacterium
TGCTTAAGACGTTCGGCCGCGAATTTCTCACGATCATTCGGTCCGTGGACTATCTCCGTGCCATGGTCGCGTCGGATCCGTACAAGAAATTCAAAGGCCCCGCAGACGCTAAACGCATCGTGACTTTTCTGCGTGACAAGCCGCGGGCGAGGCTCGAGCTGCCGGTCGAGATGCACGGCGCGCGCGTTTTGGTGCTCAAAGATTGCGAAGTGTTCTCGGATTACGTCCGAACGCCGAAGGGCCCGGTGTTCATGACGCTCCTGGAAAAGACGTTCGGAAAGGAGAACACGACGCGAACCTGGGACACCGTCGCCAAAGTGGCGCGCTAAACACCGGCGTTGCGATCCTTCTCGTCGCGACGTCCGATTGTTTGATGCGCTCCGACATGCACAACCCGATCATTCACGGTCGAGCCATACAACAGCTCGCCGACCCGTCATGACCGACGCGGTGATCAGCGTCACTGATCTGACGCGACGCTTCGGCCGAATGACGGCGCTCGATTCAGTGAGCCTGTCGATGCCGCGTGGCGCGGTGTACGGCCTCGTCGGCGCCAACGGAGCGGGCAAGACCACGCTCATCAAACACATTCTGGGCTTGCTCCGCGCGCAAAGCGGCTCGGTCCGCGTCTTCGGGCTCGATCCCGTCGCCGACCCGGTCGGCGTATTGTCGCGCATCGGGTACCTCTCCGAGGAGAACGATCTCCCCGGCTGGATGCGCGTCGATGAGCTCATTCGCTACTCGCGCGCGTTTTATCCTGCCTGGGACGATGATTATGCCGAAGAGCTGCGCCGCTCGTTCGCGCTCGAGCCGGCCGCGAGAATTAAAGACCTTTCCAAGGGACAGAAAGCACGCGCGGGAATGCTGATCGCCCTCTCATATCGCCCGGACCTGCTGGTGCTCGACGAACCCTCGTCGGGCCTCGATCCCATCGTCCGCCGAGACATCATCGGCGCAATCATTCGCACCATCGCCGATGAAGGACGCACCGTCCTTTTCTCGTCGCACCTGCTGGAAGAAGTGGAGCAGGTCGCCGATCACGTCACGATGATCAACCGCGGAAGAATCGTACTGAGCGGCTCACTCGATTCCATCAGGGAATAGCACCGCGTCGACGGACGCGTCCCATCACTCGATGAGATCTTCGTCACGCGGGTGGGAATGTCCGCGGCTTCCGGCGAGTAAACAGTGCGAATTGCGAGCAAGAGTGGGTATTTGCACCTACGCATCGCGAGGAGAGTGGATATTTGCACTTAGGCATCGCGGGGGCAGTCGCATGGGAATTTCGACAGCGGCATCGCTGGGGATTGATCGCGCTAATCGGCTATGTGGCGGTGCTCGCCGGCATCAAGCTGGTGGTTGTGATTCGCGGTGTCCCCCTCCTCATCCACCTCGATAGTCCCGAGAGTTTTGCATTCACGGTAATGATGCCGCTGACGGCGACGTTCACGTACTTGCTGGCGGCGTTCTCCTTCGGCCTCGACGGCGACCTCGCCGCGCGCCAATCGATGTATCCCGCGCGCATGTTCACTCGGCCGCTGACGGCCGACGCGCTCGCTGGCCTGCCAATGCTCTATGGCACGATGGCGATGATCGTGTTGTGGCTGGTGACGAGATTGCTCGCGCTCTGGCCAACAGGAATCGTAATTCCATTGGCATGGCCGGGTCTCCTCCTGGCGTCACTCCTCGCGTGGACACAGGCGCTGACGTGGATGGCGTATCCGCTGACGGGACTGAGGATCATCGCCGCCGTGCTCGTGCTGGGAACGATCGACTCGACGGCTCTCCTCGCGCTGCATTTCAAGATTCGTGAACCGGTAATGCTGGCTCTGTTGGCGCCGCAGATTCCGCTCGCGTATCTCGTCGCGCGCTTCGCTGTCGCGCGCGCTCGTCGTGGTGACGTGCCGGATTGGCGCGGTGATGTCGTCCGCGTCACGCGAGTCGTGGATGTCCTGTCGCACCGGCGTGAGCATTTTGCAACGCCGGCCAGCGCGCAAGCATGGTTCGAGTGGCGCAGGCATGGCCGCTCGCTTCCGACGTGGGTCGCGATCCTGTTGCCCTTCGAGCTGGTCCTGCTGTGGGTCGCCGGGGATTCCACATCACTCGTCGTCGAGATTCTGCTCTCCGTCCTGCTCACTCCAGCCTTCATCGCAACCTTCGCCGCGGCAGCCGTGAGCAAAACGAACCCGAATGCGAGCGACGCCTACGGCGTGAGTCCGTTCATCGCCACTCGGCCGCTCACCAACGCCGAGCTCGTCGCCGCCAAGCTCAGGATGGCGGTCTGGAGTACCATAGCGGCGTGGGGGTTAGTTCTGCTCGCCCTCCCGCTCGCGCTCAAGTTCTCGGGAACCGATGCGGTGTTGCTCGAGCATTGGCGCCACTTCAGCGCGATAGTGGGAACGCCGCGCGCGTGGGTGGTTTTGCTGCTGGTACTGTGGGGATTCATCGCATTGACGTGGACGCAGCTCGTTCAGAGTCTGTACATCGGTCTCACCGGCCGCGGCGCGGTGATCAAGGGAAGCGTGGTTCTCGT
>JBKOVX010000110.1:0-2176 GCA_046724115.1 Gemmatimonadota bacterium
TCCATGGATTCTGCTTGCCACAGTAGCCACCGCCCAAACCGACGATCGCACCGCGCGCTGGCGTGACAGCTGTGAACGCGATTGGTACAATGGCCGTGCCCGCGTCTGTGAGGTGCGCACCTACACCATTTCTCCCGCGACGAGAATCGTGGTCGACGGCGGACCAAACGGCGGCGTGTCGTTCATCGGCGAGAACCGCCGCGATGTCAGGATCGTTGCGCGGGTCCAGGCGAGTGCAGACGACGACGCGACGGCAAGCGCGATTGCCAAGCAGATTCGCATCATCACCGACGGTGGACAAATCCGCGCCGAAGGTCCTTCGCAGCGCAATCACGATTCGTGGTCGGTGAGCTACGACGTTTACGTCCCGAACCAGTCGAACCTCGAGGCAAATACCGAGAATGGCGGGATTTCCGCCGAGGATGTTAGAGGTGAGATGAACTTCGAGGCCACGAATGGCGGAATTCATCTTTCAGACGTTGGCGGCAACGTGCGAGCGCGGACGACCAACGGCGGCGTGATTGCCAATCTCTCGGGGACGACGTGGCAGGGTCAGGGTCTGGATCTGCAGACGACGAACGGCGGCGCCACTGTGTACGTGCCGCGCGGCTACAACGCGCAGCTCGAGACAGGGACCAATAACGGCGGAATGCGAGTCGACTTCCCCATCACAGTGCGTGGGTCACTCACTCGGCGTATCTCGACGCAGCTGGGATCCGGTGGACCGCTGGTGCGTGTCGTCACGACGAATGGCGGAGTGCACATCGCGGAGCGTTGAGCGCTCCCCGGACGAACTGCCCGTAAGGTCGACTGAAACTGAAAACTTAGTTATCCGTACGGTGGATGGCTCTCACCCCAGATCATGGCCTCCGTACAGACATACGCACGCGTCGCAGGCATTCTCTTTCTGATCTCGTTCGTGGGCGGCTCCTTCGGCGAGTTCTACGTGCCCAGTACGTTGATCGTTTCCGGCGACCTAACTGCCACCTTCAACAACATCATTGCTCAGGAATGGCTGTTCCGGCTCGGTTTTGCCGGGTACCTGCTGGAGGGACTGTGCGACACCGCGCTTTCACTCGTGCTCTACGTCCTGCTCAGGCCCGTGCACCGGAACCTCGCCCTGCTCGCCGCGTTCCTTGGGTTGATCTCGACCGCACAATTCGCGGTCTGCGAGATGTTTTTCTTCAGCGGTCCTATGCTGCTCAAGAACCCCGTTTTTTTGCAGACGTTTTCGCGAGACCAGCTCAACGCGCTTAGCTACTTGTTCGTCCGCGTCTACGCTTACGGCGCCGGACTATTCATGGTCTTCTACGGATCTGCTTCGCTGATTCGCGGCTATCTCATCTACCGCTCGGGATATCTGCCTCGTTTCCTCGGTATCCTGCTCGGCTTCGCCGGCGTCGGATTCATCCTCAAGAACTTCACGTTGGTGTTGGCGCCAACGTATTCGTCCGACCTCCTGCTGCTGCCAGCACCGATCACTGTACTGGTATTGACGCTGTGGCTCCTCTTCAAAGGAGTCGACGTTCAGAAGTGGGAAGCCCGTGTCATCGCCATGAGAGCAATCGACCGTCCATCGCTCGCCTAGTCGGTGAAAGCTGGGTCTGTTACCATTCTTGCCGAGGGTTCGCTCATGATAAGGAGCTGGTCATGACTCGACGCGCCAAGCTGTGGCGAGCGGCAGCAGTGCTCTTCGGCATCATCAACCTTGGCGGCATGGGGTTCGCCCTGGCGATGGATGAGATGATGCACGCCATGGCGCACGTCTTCCTCTTGTTCGTCGGCCTCGGTGCTTATCTGCTGTGGAAAATGGTAACCAGCTGGGCCACGGGACAGCCGGGCGACCGGCTATCCCAGCCATCCCCGGTGCCGTCATCGGGCAGGGATTCGACGCCGCAGCTCGGCGATCAACACATCGATTACCTCCAGCGCTCGATCGATGCCCTCGCGCTCGAGGTGGAGCGCATCGGCGAAGCGCAGCGCTTTAGAGACAAGCAAGACGCTGAAAGAGGTGAGACATCGACGCCAAAGAAGCCGAACGAGTGATAACGGGCTACGTGCCCTGCACCGTCCGCGACTTCGAATTGTCCACACCTTTCACCAGCAGCCAGACTGGCAACGCGAATTCTCCCGCGCCGGCCACGAGAAGCAATGGCCAAATCGCCGTCGCCAGTGG
>JBKOVX010000016.1:0-7685 GCA_046724115.1 Gemmatimonadota bacterium
GGCGTCAGCTATCTCTTCACCTGGCCCCTTCTCTTCGCGGCGGCCGCGGCGCTCCTGACGCGCGGGCGAGAAGTGGCCGATTGGGCGACCGCCGTTGTCGCCCTACTCATGCTCGTCGGCTTTTTCTACGGCGTTTCGGTGGTGATGCTCGGCGTCGCCGGTACCGGTGCGATTGCCCTCGGCGTGGGAGCGTCGCTCATCTCACTTCTACTCTCGCCGCTGCTCGAGGTGATCGCCGGAAATGCGCGCTGGTCGGGCGCGCCATGGCTCGCCGGTGCGGGTGTGGTGTTTCTCGTCATCGCGGCGCTCGCCGTGCGTCCCAGCTCAGATCATCCTCTGCGCAGCGCGCTGGTGTACGCCGAAAATGCCGATTCGACCGATGCCTGGCTCGGGACGCTCGGCGGGTCGAGAGATCAATGGACGCGTGACGTGATCGGCGAGGCAAACCCCCAGAAAATTCCTCTATGGACGAACCGTCTATTGGGAAGCGGAAACTACTTCCATGGCCGAAAGGTCGAACGTGTTTCGCTCGGCGCACCGAGCGCCGTGTTGGTTCAGGACATGGTGACCGGCGGAGCGAGGCGCATCGCCCTCCGCGTCAAGGCGCCTGCCGGCACTATCGCGTTGGCGATGCGCGCGCGCGGCGCCAAGGTCCTCGCGTCGTCAATCGACGGGCGCGTCGTCGATACGACGCGATACCGCCGGCGCACCGGGGATTGGGTGATGCAATACTGGGCAATTCCCGACTCCGGCGCGCTCGTCGAGCTCTCGGTTCCCTCGGGTGCGCAAATCGACTTCGATCTCGCTGCACGCGCGCCTGGCATTCCGCCGGCTTCCGGCGTGCGAATTCCACCGCGACCTTCATACGTAGTGCCGAGTCAAACGGGCGACGTGAATATTGTATATCGTCAATGGCGCTTTTGATTCGTCGACAGAGACTATTTTGGAATCAACAGGCCGGCCATGATTAGAAACGCTGCCATCGTCGTCGCTCTCGCTTTCCCCAGCGCGGTGGTCCTTGCACAACGAGGCCCAGCCGAGCGACTGGAGCTTGGGCAGCGCGATCTGAGCAGGCCGGTTCCCGCGAAATCCGAGGTCATCGCGGCGTGGCAAAAACGTCAGGCCGCGATCACCTCGTTCCGATTCGCCTGGACCGAAGAACAAACTCATCCGAAAGGGTGGCTCTCCAATCCGAGGTATCCGGAGCGCGAGCGGTCCGCGATACCCGGATTGCTCATCGACCGGCACTACGTCGTCGCCAAAACCCTCGCAGTGGCCGGCAACAAGATGCGCTACGGCTTCGAGCTCGATCGCAAGGAAGAACCCGATGGAGTCGACGTCATTGCGCCGCAGGGCGGGAATCGAGGGCTCGGGGTGAGGCGTCACTATTCATACGTCAGCGTCTTTGACGGCCAGGTCGGAACCATCCGCCTCAGCTCTTTCCTCGACCACCCACCGGCGACCTTGCTCCAGACGACGGCGAACGTCGACGCGCAAAACCTCGATACCCGACCGATTCTGATGGCGTTTCGTCCCCTCGATGCAGTGATGGGACACCGGCTCATCGATCGTGCTGTCACCAATGAGCACCGGACATTCTACAGAGGAAAGTCCACATTCCTCCTCGAAGAGCGACACGATCCATCAGGCTGGAAGACCCTCCTCTGGATCGAGCCGGAGCGTGATTTCCTCGTGAGCCGCTACATGTTGTCCTTCGAGCAGAACCACATCGTCGACATCGACATCGACTACGTACACGACGCGCGATGGGGTTGGATCCCCAGCGGCTGGCGCGTCACCGAGATGCTCTCCGACGGATCGAAACGACTTGTAGCTGTGGCGAAAGTGAATAGCTATGGCATCAATGTTCCTATCGGACCGGAGACCTTCCGCTAACGCCCATGCGATACCACTCCCTCAAAACCCTACTCGCCTCACTCACGCTTTTCGCCTCACCGGAACTGCACGCGCAGCGGCCCACACTCGCGGCGGCCGTCCGACAATATGTCGCCGTCGACTCTCCCATCGTCGCACTGACGCACGCCCGCGTGATCGACGGAACCGGTGCTGCACCGCGTGAAGATCAAACAATCATCATCCGCGATGGCCGCATCGCCGCACTCGGCAGTTCACGCTCGGTCACCGCACCCGCAGGCGCCCAGATAATCGACCTCACTGGGAAATCCGTAATCCCCGGACTGGTGATGGTACACGAGCACCTGTACTACCCGACCGCGCCGGGCGTCTACGCGAACCTGGCCGAGAGCTTCACCAGATTGTATCTGGCGGGCGGAGTGACGTCGATGCGCACCGCTGGCAACCTGAACGGGTTTGGTGACTTCGGAATCAAGAAGGACATCGACTCCGGCACGAAGCCGGGTCCGTGGATGGACGCGACCGCTCCATATCTCGAAGGTCCCGGCCTCGGTCTCGATCAGGTGCACGAGCTCACCGGACCCGACGACGCGCGCCGGATGGTGAATTTCTGGGCCGATGCCGGAGCGACGTCGTTCAAGGCGTACATGCACATCACCCGCGCCGAGCTCAAAGCGGCGATCGAGGAAGCGCACAAGCGGGGAATGAAGCTGACCGGTCATCTCTGCTCGGTGACTTTTCGTGAGGCGGCCGACCTCGGAATCGACGACCTCGAGCACGGATTCTTCGTCACCACCGATTTCGTCCCCGACAAGAAGCCCGACGAGTGCCCGGGCCAGGGCGCGGGACAAAGATCGTTCGCGGCAGTCGATGCCAATGGTGATGTCGTGCGATCGCTGATCGCCGATCTCGTCAAGCATCGCGTCGCAATCACATCGACGCTCACGATCTTCGAGACGTTCGTGCCCGGCCGCCCGATGCCGCCGGGACTGGATGTGCTCGACCCGCAGCTACGCGCGCAATTCGAGCGGCGTCATGCGGCCGTCGACACGAATACGACCTCGCCATACGGCGCGCTGTTCGCCAAGGCACGGGCGATGGAGGTGGCGTTCGCGCGCGCCGGTGGACTGTTGCTCGTGGGCACCGACCCGACCGGCAGCGGCGGTGTCGTCGCCGGCTATTCCAACCAGCGCGCGCTGGAGCTGCTGGTGGAGAGCGGATTCACGCCACTCGAGGCGATCCGCATCGGCACATTGAACGGCGCGACTTATCTCGGCCGCGCCAATCGAGCCGGGTCCATCGCCGTCGGCAAGGACGCCGACCTGGTGGTGATCACCGGCGATCCCGCCACACGCATCTCCGACGTGAGAAACGTGCAGATCGTGTTCAAGCAGGGCATCGGCTACGACCCCGCCAAGCTGATCGAATCGGTGAGAGGCAAGGTTGGTCTCTTCTAGCTCCAGCGTATAGAATAGTCCGCATGCGCACGGTCATCGCTGCGCTCATAGCCTCCGTTCTTCCTGGTGCTGCGCCTCGCATCGCGGCGCAGGGTACTGTTCCACGTCTCGAGCGCAGCGAGTGTCCCTTCGAGCGCGGTGCGTTGGCGCGTGACATCGCGCTGGAATGCTCGTGGCTGGTGGTGCCCGAATCGCGGGATCGTCCGACCGAACGAACCGTGCGACTCGCCGTTGCGGTCGTCCGCGCGAAGAATCCCCGCACCACGCCGCTCGTCATGCTCCACGGCGGACCCGGCCTGAGCGGGCTTCGCATCTTCCTGCCGTTCGCCGCCACCAGCGACGTGGGGCGGACGCGCGACATGGTGATCTACGACCAGCGCGGCGCCGGCTACTCAGAACCCAAACTGTGCCCCGACTACGGCGCGGTCGAGGATTCGGCACGTCGCCTCCGGACAACTGCCGAACGCGAAAAATTGTGGGATGCTCGCGACCGCCCGTGCGTCGCTTCGCTCCGCGCGCAGGGCATCGACCCGGCGGCCTACAACACATTGGCGAGCGCGCGCGATCTGGTAGATCTGCGAAAAGCTCTCGGTTACTCGTCGTGGGACGTGTATGGCAGCTCGTACGGCGCCCGGCTCGCGCAGGAAGCGATCCGTCAGGACCCGCGGGGAATCCGAAGTGTGGTGTTGGCAAGCCCGGTCATGCTTGGACCGGCGCGGTTCGCAGAGGTAGCGCTCTCCATTCAACGTGCGGTCGAGCGCGTGTGGAAAGAATGCGCCGCGCAGGCGCCGTGCAACGCCGCGTTCCCGAATGTGAGCGACGATTTCTACTCGTTGTACGACGAGCTCTCGAAAAGCCCTCTGCCAGCACCGGTCAAGCGCGAAAACCGCGTCGTCGACACCGCCTGGATCGATGGCGATCGCCTCGTCAGCATGATCCGGAACGACATTCTCGGTCGTCAAGGGCGACTCGCACGCCTTCCTCTGCTAGTGAATGAGCTTCGGCGTGGCGACAGGATGCGCGCCGCCGAAACGCTGGCCAGCTACGACACCAGCAGCAGCGCACCCAACCAGCAAGTGCTGATTCACCTGGTGAATTGCTACGACGTATACGGGCCCGCATTCCGTACGATGCGCGATTCGGCAAACGCCCTCGCCCACCCGGCTTTTCGCAGCGACCGAATGGATGACTGCCCGATTTGGCAGACACGTTTTGCCGATCCATCCGAGCACCAACCCGTTCGGAGCGACATCCCAACGCTCATTCTCAGCGGCCGGTTCGATGATCGCACTCCGACCGAACAAGCGCGTCGCATCGCGGCTACGCTGAGTCATGCCTACTTGTACGAATTCCCGAACGAGGGCCACGATGCCCGGTCCCCCAGCGCCTGTCACCTCTCGATTCTCAAGCAGTTCTTCGACAATCCCTTCCGCGCGCCCGATGCCTCGTGCATATCCGCGATTCCGCCGATTGTTTTCGTCACCGGCTGGGATGATCGGAAGTAATCCGGCTTTGAGAATCGTGTCTCAGTGCATGACCTTGATGTAGCCCCAATGATCCTGCTGCTTCATAACGAGCTCGTGGATCCCGTCCGGAACTGTCTGCACTCCGGGAAGCAGCTGGCTCTGTGTGATGCTGTTGTTCCGTAGCGCGATCGCGCAGACCTTGAACGACACGTTCGGATTCTTCATCGCCTCTTTCACCTCAGCGATGTACGCCGACCGCTCCGGCATGACGAGGTCGAATCCTTTTGCGTACATGACGACTTCCATCTGAGCGTCAGGACTCGATGTGCCGACCTCTTTCAGCCAACGCAGCACGGCTCTCTGCTCGAGAGTGTCTCGACTGGTGAGATCAAAAACTACGCGATAAGGCTGGCTTGAGCCTGGACCAATCCAGGAGTCAGCAGCGCGAACATTCCAGCTAGCACGACGCGTCTCATGGTTTCTCCTGTAACAGACGGAGAACCAAAGTAACCGCATCGGGCTGGCTGACAAGTTGTCAGCCAGCAGCGGCGCTACTGCTTGGGGTGCCCGACTTCGGAAAGCGGTCTGCCGAGGAACGCTTCGACCGGCTGCTTGTCTCCGTCCATCCGCATGTCGTCCATCAGGTTGATCATGCGCGCCTGCTGGAGCGCGGTCGCGACGGGCACGTTGCGATACTGGATGAGATAGGCAGCCCACAGGTGGCTCGCTCGCCAGGCAATCGTGCAATGCAGGAGCACTTTTCCTTTGGCGTTGCTCATCGCTGCCGCGAACGATTTCACCGCGGCGGGTGAATAGGGCAATTCCGCCGTCCCGCGCATCGGCAGATAGACGTACTCCATCCCGAGCTGTTTGACGACCGCCGCCTCATCGAACGGCACGCGAGCCATCTCCGGCGGGCTGCGCAGATTGACGACCGTCGTCACGCCCTGGTCGCGAAGCCCGCGAAGCCCTTGCTCGGTTGGCTGACCACTGATGAAAACGTCGTCGCCGACCTTTGCGAGCTTGTCCTGAAAGAGCCCGCGCGTGTCGAGCGCGACGGGCGCCGGCACATCGCCGGTCGGGTGCGGACCAGTCAGGTGCTGGGCGCCGCACACTCCGGACGTCGCCGCCGACATCGCGGCGAAACCAATCAATCGCACCATGCTAACACGCGTCATTTCAGGCTCCTTTACTCGCGGTCGGTTCCGTCGGCTGCGATCCAGTTAGACACACGACGTTCAAACAACGTTTCCATTCGTGACTCACCCGACCGCGACGCGGCCTCAGTATGCGACGCCGAACCGCTTCGCCACGTGCTGCGGGTGCTCCAGCTCGTCGAGCACTGCCGCGGCGTAGTCCTCGAACGTGATGAAGCTCTTCCCCTTGTCGTCGACGAGCAGCTTGTCATCAGTCGTGCGGTACTTCCCGGTGCGCTTGCCCGGCGCGATCTCGGCGGCGGGACTCAGGTACGTCCAGTCCAGGCCTTTCGCATCTTTACGCCAGATGTCCAGCGCCTCGCGCCCCTCGCGCGCTTCCTCGCGATAGATCTCCGGAAAGTCCGGCGTGTCGGCGAGCGCTTTGCCGGGCGCGACCTCGAGACTGCTCGCCCCTCCGACGTAGAGCACGCGCTTCACACCTGCATCGCGCAGCCCCTTGATCAGCGCGCGGGAATTCTCGGCCAGTGATGGTGCGGGAAGGCCACGCGGACTGGGGCGCGGCGAGATCGCGCTCACCACGGCGTCGGCGCCCCGCGCGACTTTGGCAACGTCATCAGCATTGGTTGCATCGCCTTTCACAAGCCGGACGCGCTCGTCCGGCGACTCGACCGCTTCCGGGTCGCGGACGACACCGACGACTTCGTGGCCGCGGCGAAGCGCCTCGCCGACGACACGCTGGCCAAGATTTCCGGTGGCCCCAAATACTACGAGCTGCATGATTCGACCTCTCGAGCTTGAGTCTGTATCTCGTATTCTAACGGAAGATGTCGACTATTTCGCGTTGACGGCTGGCGGTGACGCGGATACGTTCCACTTCGCGTCACAGGACGCACCCCGTCCGCGGAAAGGGCCGAGCCCACCTGATCTGGAAAGAAGCTGGATGCCTGATCTTCTTTCAGCCCGTCGTGCGGACGCGGGCGATTGCGAAAGGAGATCTCATGTCGAATCCTGCCTCATCGCTGCCCGCGCGCCCGTCACTCGACCAGCTGCGCAAACAGGCAAAAGAGCTCCTGAAAAACTTCCGCGCCGGCGATCCCGCCGCCGTGTCGCGATTTCAGGCTCACGCCCCGCGCGCCATTTCCGCAGAGCGAGTTGCACTCGCCGACGCGCAGATCGTGCTGGCCCGCGAATATGGATTCCGCAGCTGGGCGAAACTCAAGCACTACGTCGAGTCGTTGCAGCGGCCCGCCGATTTCGACGAGCCGTTGTGGGGCAGCGATACGTGGCCGTTTCTCGCCGCCGTTTATCGGGGCGACCAAGCAACCGTGCGTCAAATGCTGGCGCGCGATCCTGCGCTGGCCAAAGCCGAGTATGCGTATCTGCAGCCGCTGCACTACGCGGTGCGCGGTGGCCGGATCGAGATGGTGCGACTGCTGCTCGACGCGGGTGCGGATCCACTGGCGGAGGGCTGGTCCGGGAAATTTGGCAATGAGATTCGTGACGACACCCCGCTCGCCCGCGCGCGCGATCGAGAGCTAACCGAGATCGTCGCGATTCTCGAGGCGGCGGCTGAGAGCAGGCCGCGTTCGACGGCGGAGGAGCGAAAGGCGCCGTCGACACCGGAGCGCGAGCTCGAGGACGAGATGATGCGGATCTGCCATCGCGGGCATATCCGCGCCGCAGTCGCGATGATCGAAAAGCATCCCGGGATCGCGCAGGCCGGATTGTAC
>JBKOVX010000469.1:0-2501 GCA_046724115.1 Gemmatimonadota bacterium
AGTTTTGATTGAAGTGATGATGCCACCATAATTGGTGAACTTCACTTCGATGCCGTGCGCGTTTCTCAGCGTGAACAGTTGCACGAGCTCGCCAGTCGGCGAACCATTCGTGAGATTGCCAAACACCTCGGACTCTACGCCCGGGGTCATCGGTGCGCCGGACTGAGATGCGAGCGCGCAGCCGATCCCGAACGCTATCGCCGAGATGTAGCCGGCTCGGGCCAGGCGCAAAGTCCGTCCCTCCCACTTCACACTTTGGCAGCGAGATCCGCCAACCGCTCCGCCGACCGCTGCAGTGTCTCGATTTTCTTGCAGAAGGCGAATCGGGTCACCGACTTACCCAGCTCAGGACGTGAGTAGAAGCTCATTCCCGGGACTGTGGCCACCCCGACCTCCTTTGCCAGCCACAGCGCGAACTCGCGCGACTCGAGGTCGGAGATCTCCGAGAAGTCCGCAAGTATATAGTATGCGCCCTCCGGGGCCGCGTACTTGAAGCCGGCTTCATCCAGCGCCGAGCACATGATCTCGCGCCGCGCGCGGTACTCGAGCGCGAGATGGTTGTAGTAGTCGGCGTCGAACGCCATCCCTACCGCGCCGGCCGCCTGCAAAGGAGCCGGTGCCCCCACCGTCAGGAAGTCGTGGATCTTCCGAATTGGTGACGTGAACTCGAACGGCGCGATCGCGTAGCCGAGTCGCCAGCCGGTGCAGCTGAATGTCTTGGAGAGGCCGGAGATCGTCACGGTCCGTTCCCGCATACCCGGCCACGTCGCCAGCACGTGATGGCCGCCGGCGTAGCGAATGTGCTCGTAGATCTCGTCGGTGATGGCGATCGCATCGTACTTCTGACACAGCTCGGCGATCAGCGACATCTCTTCGCGCGTGAACACCCGGCCGGTCGGATTGTGGGGAGTGTTGACCACGATCGCGCGCGTTTTGTTGTTGAACGCCGCGCGGAGCTTGTCCTGATCGATCTTCCAGCCAGGCGGCTCCATAGGTACGAACACCGGCTTCGCTCCCGCGAGAATCGCGTCCGGACCATAATTCTCGTAATACGGCTCGAATACGATCACCTCCTCGCCCGGATCGATGAGCGCCAGGAACACCGACGCCATCGCTTCCGTCGCGCCGCAGCAGACCGTGATCTCCCTCTCAGGATCGACCTTCATGTCGTACCACTGCCGGTATTTCTCGGCGATCGCCAGCCGGAGCGCCGGACTGCCCCAGGTGATTGCGTACTGATTGATGTCGCCGTGGATCGCCGCACACGCAGCGTCCTTCATCGGCTGGGGCATGGGGAAGTCGGGGAAGCCCTGCGCCAGGTTGATGGCGCCGTACTCGTTCGCCACCCGCGTCATCTCGCGGATCACCGACTCGGTGAAAGTGCTCGCGCGCTGAGCCGTAGCAGCGCGCGCCGAAACGTTTTGAGTGTCTTTCATTTGGTTATTGTCGAGTTGTCTTCGTTCTGACTTCGATCACGCCGCTGGCACCTCGCGGCCCGAATTTCCCGTTGGACACCGCAGGCTCGTAAAAATGGATGTCTGCCACCTGATAAGCGTCGACATCCCGAAGTGCCTGAATGCGGCCCATTTGTCGATTGTCGACAATCACCAGCGCGAACTCCGAGCTATCACTTTCCCCACGGAGCGATTCCGGCCCATGCGCACGCAACCACTTCGGGCGCAGGCGTGAAACGACATCGTAGGCGGTCTTGCCCTCGGGTCCGACGGCGGTGATCTCATCGGCGGTCAGCAGAGTCGCTCGTTCCGGAGCTCCCGTGCTTCCCGCGGTACCACCGGGAGGGGCGCAGGCCATGGCTGTCGCAACCACCAGATAGAGATGTTTTATGGACATTGACGTCCTCCCCGAATGCGCGATCCCGCGGCCGAACGTTTGACAAATCATACCACTTTCCCGATTGTGCGCGAGCAGTCCAGGTGATCTAGGCCCAATCCTGACTGATAGAAAATTGGCATTCCAGTGATAGAAAAACGACATACCGGGGGCTTATGAGATTAGGCATCATCTTCGGGATCGTACTGGTCATCATCGTCGGGACAATCCTATGGAAGCGAGGCAAGCCTCCAGTTCCCTGATGCACGATGGAGGTCGGCGCGATGTAGGACGCGCGCCTACACGAGGCGTCCTGAAACGCTGATGCAATCGTTGTCGGAATCCGACGCCGGGCGGCGGTGACTAGTGATATCCTGCCACGTTGTCGGATTCTCTGTCACAACGAGTTCATCAAGATGCTACGCTCTTTACTTCGCGAAACGGCGTTTGTCGTACTCTTTTCCATCGCGGCTCTGCTGCTCACCATCGTCACGAGCTGCGGTTACAGCCGTACGGCGCCGTCACCATCACCAGTGCAATTCGGAGCCGACTCACTTCAGCAGCCCGTGCGCTACCACGTAGCGTACGAGATCAGCTTTTGATTTGAGCCCCATTTTTTCAAGGAGTCGGGTCCGATAAGTACTGATGGTCTTGGAGCTCAGTCGCAGCTG
>JBKOVX010000458.1:0-6740 GCA_046724115.1 Gemmatimonadota bacterium
CCTGAACGATGACGCCGGCAGGAACGTCGGAGATCTTCGGAGCGGCGCCGCGGCTCGCCGGCCACAGTCTGCAGACCAGTGGTGCCCTCCCCTCGAGCCAATTGCAGCCCGCGTCGTCGACGATGTTGACGCGCGCTGTCGTGAAGTTGAGATTGGGCGGAGTAAGTCGGCGAGCGGAACCGCTCGGCACGTCAGCGATCCACAGCGCAGTCCCAGCAGCCGTGGTGACTGTGAAAGCCAGGTCCTTTCCATCTCGTGACCAATCGAGGTCGCCAATTTTTCCGGATAATCCCGATGCGGTGGCGCGGCGGGTCGCGCCGCTCGGCAAGTCGAGAATCTCGACGCCCATCGTTCCTTTCGAGATGGTGGTGTAGGCTAGCTTGTTCCCGTTGACCGACCAGGCCGCGGTGCCGATCCGTCCGCCCGCGGGCACCTCGAGAGAGCGCACCGTCTTGCCATCGATGTTGCTCACTGTAGCAGTGCGAACGCCGATGTTCTCCACTCGGTAATCCGGATTCGCTCTGATTTTGCTTCCGCCGAGGTAGTAGGCGGAGTCGGCCATGTCGCTGATGGTGATCGAGCGCGGATCGCTGACGGTCACCAGCACCCATTGACGGTTTGGGCTGACCGATGTGACGGGGTTGGCCGGCGCTTCGAGAATCTTGAGTAGATCAGCGGGCGGTGATTGGTATGCCAGCTGTGCGACCGCCGGGGCAGACGGCGTGAGAATCAGACACACCGCCAGGGTCAGGCGGCGACGCGAGAGTTGAATCATGGCAGGGGCTATTGGTGGACGGGTCGAGCCGCTACTCGGTACTACTATATAAGTACTGATCAGAGGATTGCAGTGTTGGTCAGCGGCGCTCGTGGCGAGACTCGAGCCATCGCACCGTCGCCGAGGTTATCAGGCTGGTGATAGCAATCGTCGCTGCCACGTCGCTGGTCCAGTGCTGGTCCTCGTAAATCCGATCCCATGAGACCAGCGCGACAAGACCGCTGCCCAGCGCGGTGAGCCGCGTCGAGTGGGTCTGAATCGCAATCGCCTCCGCGATCGCCGTGATGTGGACGACGTGCGCCGACGGCAGGGAGTGCCAGTCGCCGTTATTGGTGAAAGGGTGGAAGCGGTGCGAATTCCCTTCGACGTGTGGCCGCTCGCGCCCGATGACAGGCTTGAGGACTGATTCGGCCAGATCGGATGCGATGTAGGCGGCGGCAGTGTTGAGCGTGCCATTTGCAAGAGACTCGTGGTGAGTCAATAGCGCTGCTGCGTATGTGACAGCCATCGCTGGAACGAGGCGCTGCGCGGTTCCCAGGGGATTCACCAATTTCGCGAGATGATCGAGAGAGCGAGTATGCTCGCGGAGCGACCACTCCCGAATCTCGGGATCGAACGCAGCGGAAGCGGCGATCCCGAGCGGCGCGACCCATTCTCTCGCTGAGATCCCGCCGTGTGCCGGATGAGATGTGGAATCATTCTGCGCGGTTCCGGTGTTTGAGAGGAAGAGGAACGGACCGATCGTCAACGCAACGAGTTTCGGGCGCATGAATCAGAGTAGAAAGCGGCGAGTCTGGAGACAATGGGAATCTGCTTGCCTGACCGCACTCGCGCTGGCCGCGTTTCTGGTCGCGGCGTGCACCGAGTCTCCGGTCACCGGGACGCCATCTCCGAACCTGGGTGCGAGTCATCCCGGTTTCGACACCAGCCTCTATCCCGGCGATGCGGCGATGAACGCGTGGCTCAAGCCGGCGTCGCCGTATGAATGGGTCGGCTATTACCTGCAGGCGCCATGTCATCGCGATCCATCGTGGATGGGAAAGCGCTCAACCCTGACTTCGATGGGTTGGGGCCTCGCTGTATTGTTCGTCGGACAGCAGACGTTCGACGGAGTGCCCGACATTGCAGTGCCGCCGCTGTTCAATCGCGTGACACCGCTTGCGATCGACTCTCCGCCGCTGGCTCGCGGTGATGTCGTGACACCGCCGACAGCCGCGGAGGCCCAGTCGGGCGCAGTGACGTGCTCGAGAACACTGCTGACGACGGAGCAGGGTAACATCGACGCGATCGATGCAGTTACCAAAACCGCGTCCGAAGGCTTTGCAGCCGGCACGGTCATCTATCTCGACATCGAGCACATGGATGTGATTCCGCCGTCGATGGATGCGTACTATCGCGCGTGGGTGCAACAGGTTCTTGCCGACGGTCGCTTTAGGCCCGGTATCTACGTGCACAAGGCAAATGCGCAGGCGATTTACGATGGAGTTGGCCGCGCCTACTCTGACATGAACCGAAGTGGAACGGCAGTGTTCTGGATCACGACCTCGGAGGGCTTCTCGATCGACAAAACGCCTCAGGATGTCGGGCTTCCGTGGGCCAGCGTTTGGCAGGGGATCTATGAAGTGAGCCAGACCTACAATGGCGCGACCATCAACATAGATGTCGACGTCGCGGCGATGAGATCGCCCTCGAATCTGTGATCCAACAGACCGATCGCTCCTACAAGGAACGAGTTGCGGGTTGCGTGTAGCACCGTTGCCGGTTCCCCGTTACTACCGCAAAACCGTCCTACTGGGCAAATGCATTGCCGAGAATGAAATTATCCCCGTCCTCAAACACTCATTCACGATGCCGCGTCGGTTCTCGCAATTCCCCTCCCCCTCACCCTTCCCCACCCTCGTGGCGATTACGCTCATTCTTTCGGTTCCAACAATCCTTGCCGCCCAGGCGACCCCGACGGCGAAAACGACTCCGCCTGTGTTCGATGCCGACTCGGCGAGACTCGCCGAATTACCCTGGCGATCGATAGGTCCCGCTGTAACCAGCGGAAGGGTCGTCGACTTCGCTGTTCCCGAAGGGCCGAAGTCGCAAGTCGGCGGACGGCTGGGAGAGCTCTTTTATGTCGCGTCCGCGTCGGGTGGCGTGTGGAAGACAGTCAACGGTGGCACGACGTGGGAGCCGATCTTCGACCATCAGGGCTCGGCATCGATTGGCGACATCGCCGTGGCGCCGAGCAATCCCGACATCATCTGGGTGGGAACGGGCGAGAACAACAATCAGCGCAGCTCGTCGTGGGGCGACGGGGTTTACAAATCGGAGAACGCCGGACGAACGTGGACCAACATGGGTCTCCGGAAGTCGGAGCACATCGGCCGCATCATAGTTCACCCTGCCAATCCATCGATTGTCTTCGTTGCCGCGACAGGGCCGTTATGGGGAGCGGGCGGTGATCGCGGTATTTTCCGCACGAAGGACGGCGGGAAAACGTGGAAGAACGTCAAGAACATCGATACGCACACCGGATTCACCGACGTCATCTTCGATCCGGAAAATCCCGACATCATCTACGCCGCCTCGCTGCAGCGTGAAAGACGGCCGTACACCTATGTCGGCGGCGGCCCGGGCAGCGGAATCTGGAAGAGCATCGACGGCGGCGACACGTGGACGAAACTCACCGAGGGCCTACCAAAGGGAGATGTAGGGAGAATCGGCCTCGACGTCAGCCGGTCGAGTCCGAACATCCTCTACGCCACGATCGAGACGAAAGTCACCGGCACCGGCGCATCACAGGGCAATACCGAAGCGAGCATCTATCGCTCCGACGATCGGGGAGGGAGCTGGCAGAAAACGGGCAACGCCTTCTCGTATCCATGGTACATGGGGCAGATCCGCGTCGATCCCACCAATCCCGATCGAGTCTACTTCATGGGTGTGCCGCTGTTCGTCTCCAACGATGGCGGACGCACCTTCCGCAGTATCGCGGGCGGAGCGCACTCCGATCACCACGCAATGTGGATCGATCCGACCGATCCCGATCATCTCATCATCGGTTGCGATGGCGGCGTCTACATCAGCCGCGATCGCGGGCGAACAGTCGATTTCGTTCCCAATCTTCCGATCTCGCAGTACTACGCGATCGCGACCGACATGCGACAGCCGTTCTATTACGTGTATGGCGGATTGCAGGACAACAGCAGCTGGGGTGGCCCGAGCCAGACGCGAAATCGTCAGGGCATCACCAACGCGGACTGGATTCGCACGACTGGCGGCGATGGGTTTTACGCTCAGATCGATCCCGTCGATCCGAACACCGTCTACGGCGAGTCACAGGGAGGCGACATAGTTCGCTTCGATGTGCGCACCGGCGAGCAGAAAACGATCAAGCCGCTGCCGGAGTTCGGCGCCAAACCCTATCGGTGGAACTGGAGCTCGCCGATGCTGATCTCGCCGTACGATCACAACACGCTGTATTTCGGCGCGAACTATCTCTTCAAGAGCACCAATCGCGGCGACGCGTGGGTGAGGCTTGGTGCGGACCTCACGCGACAGCTCAATCGCGACAGTCTTCCGGTGATGGGAAAGATCTGGCCACGCGACGCCATCGCGCGCCATCAGGGCACAGCCGACTACGGCAACATCGCCACGGTCGACGAATCACCGTTGAGACAAGGCCTGCTCTATGTCGGGACCGACGATGGTGTGATCTCGGCATCACGCGACGGCGGATCTACCTGGACGAGGTACACCAAATTCCCCGGAGTTCCGGATCAGACGTACGTAAGCAGGGTCATCGCGTCGAAACTCAATGAAGGCACCGTCTACGCGACGATGGACAACCATCGCAACAACGACTTCAAGCCGTACGTCTTGAAGAGCACCGACTACGGCGCGCACTGGATCCCAATCACGGGCAACCTTCCAGCGAATGGATCCGTCCAGGTGATTCGCGAGCATCCGCGGAACGCGAACCTGTTGTTCGTGGGAACGGAGTTCGGTGCCTTTTATTCCGCCGATGCGGGCAAGAGCTGGACGCAGCTCAAATACAACATCCCGACGGTCGCCGTTCACGACATCGTTATCCATCCACGCGAGAACGATCTCGTCATCGGCACCCACGGTCGCGGCATCTACATCATCGACGACATCACCCCGCTCGAGAAGCTCGCTGACGCGACCGCAAGCGCCACGTTTCTCTTCCCGATAAAGGCCGCTACCGAGTACAACCCAAATAGCTCCGTTCCCGGCGGCATTCGCGGCGCGGGCGCCCTCGGGGATCGTGAGTACTCGGCGCCGAACCCGGCGTTCGGCGCGGCGATTACCTACTTCCTCCGCGACTCACTGCCGAAGGGGGGCGACGTGACCCTTGGTGTTTATGACGCGGCTGGAAACCGCGTGAGAGAGCTCACCGCCAACAAAAAGCGTGGAATGCACCGCGTGGTTTGGGATCTCCGCAACGCGCCTCCTTACACCGTGCGACGTCCCGCAAATCAGGTTGGTGAGCCGCAGTTCAGGCAGAGGGATCCATTGGGTCCGTTCGTGCTGCCCGGACGATACACGGCGCGACTCACAGTCAAAGAAGGATCTGGCACTCCCGTCGTGCACGAAGTGCCGATCGAAGTCCGTTCCGATCCGCTGGTCCAGCTGGGCGAAGCCGACGCGAAGGCGCTTTACGACATGCGCGTGAGCACAAGTCGGCTCCAGGCGACGGTACAGGCGGCGGTGCGCACCGCGGAACAGCTCAAGGATGAAATGACCGACGTGAAAGCCGCACTCAAGTCCAGCTCGGCGCCGGACACTCTGACCAAACAATCCGACGCCGTCGACCGTGAGGTGAATGACATTCTCAAGAAGCTGCGGGGTGATCCCGATGCCGAGCCTGTGAGCGACGACAAGCGCGTTGAGGATCCTTCGATTCAGGAGCGCGTCAACAACGTCGCCGAAGAAATCGGGAACGTGAGCTCGCAGCCAACGGAGCTGCAGCGCGCGGTACTCACGCTCGCCTCGTCCGACCTGCAGCGCGAAGTCGGTCGAATCAACACGCTGCTCCAGCGGCGAATCCCCGCCCTCAATGCAGGTCTCGACGCGGCAAAGATTCCGTGGACGATCGGCCGACCAGTGGAGTTCATGAAATGAGTGAGCTGAGGGATCACTTCGCGAAACTCGTCAACCACCTGGAGTGGGCTGACCAGCGAGTGCTTCAGAGCCTGCGGTCAGCGCAACACGCGCCGCCAAAGGCGCTCGAGATCTATGCGCACATTCTGGGTTCTGAGCACACCTGGCTCTCACGGATCAACGGCACCGCGCCGCAGCTGGCGGTCTGGCCCAATCTGGGGTTGGACGAATGCGAAAAAGTTGCTGCGCAGAACGTTGCCGGATTCAGAACGCTACTCGCCACACTCACCAGCGACGCGCTCGAGCAGTCAATCACCTATCGCAATAGCGCCGGTGAACAGTTCACCTCGACGCTCGAGGACATACTCACCCATGCGATGATGCACGGGTCGTATCATCGCGGGCAGGTCGCGTCACTGATCCGCGCCGGGGGCGATATGCCGAGCCCGACCGATTACATCTTCTTTACAAGGGGATCACCGGCGGCGACGAGGCAAGGGTGATTCCGCTTAAGTAGATGTCCAATCCGCCGGGCAAGTCGAAGACAACTACGTGCTAGGCGCTGACCGCTGCTGTCGCTGACCGCTAACCGCTGCAAACGTCGGGACAGATTGCGTGGCGTGAGGTCAACAGCGTGGTTTCTTCCAGCGCCACCGAGGTCTGTCTAGTCGTAGTCAGCGGTAAGCGACAAGCGCAGCGGCTGACAGCGCCCAGCAGGCGTCTTTTTCTTTGTTGTTCGCTCAGGACTCTCTCGCCAGTTTTCTCGTGTTCTCGGTGGGCGTCTCTCGCGCCACCGTCGGCGTCGCGCCAGCCGGACGCGCGACAAGCGGAAGGCCGAGATACTCTCTCGCCC
>JBKOVX010000148.1:0-2930 GCA_046724115.1 Gemmatimonadota bacterium
TGGAGGACGTCGGCGAGGCGCGAAGCCGTCTCCGTGATGATCAGTGTATTTGTCGTGCTGTCGGCAGCCACGAGACCGCGGGCAATGCAGTTCGGACGGGCGTTCGCCTGCGAAACGTTGCCGCTCGTAGGAATCTGGGGACAGTCCTTCTGCAGCAGCTGCTGGATCGTCGGCACGAGCGCCGAAGCGCGCGCGTAGTTGATCGATACGAGCTGGGTCTGCAGCGGCTCTGACGCCTGCCGGTTGAGAATGTTGGCGTAGCTGTCGACGGTGATGATGCCGGAGATCGGATCCTCGGACGCGGCGAGACCCTGACCCTGCAGGATCGCGCGCAGCGCGACGTCCCACGGCTGGTTCTTGACTTCGGCGGTGATCGTTCCGCTGACATCCTTGCCCACCACGATCGTGCGTCCGGAGAACGCAGCGAACGAAGCGATGACGTCGCGAATGTCGGTGTCCTGGAACGTGACCGTGATCGGAGGCTGCTGGGACTGTTGCGTAGGTGTAAAGAGCGCGATCGGCTTGCTATAGCTGGACGTGGTCCGTGTCGCCGTCATCGGCTCGCTCGCCGGCGGCGTCGGATCATCCATCGGATCGATCTGTGTCGACGTCTCGACCTGCGCGACTGCCTTGGGCTCGGCGGCGACGACTGTCTTCGGAAGCGCTGGTTTTGGCGCCTGATGCATTGCGGCCACTGAAGTCCTGGTGACGTCAGAGGCCGTCGAAACCGGGCGAACCGGAGTTGGCGTCGGAACAGCGGCGTATGTGCGGCGCGTCGATGACGAAGACCACGAGGAGTAGTCGGTGGTCTTGCCACCGGTCACCGAAATGCGGACCTCTCCCTCGCTGCGCTTCAGTTCGTACGGGTGCTTCGCGTCCATCTCGATGACGACGCGAACGATGTTGGGGCGGTACTGCGAGTATCTAACGTTGGTTATGCCGCCTCTCGAGACCTTGTCGTACGTTCGATACGACATGTCGAGCGTGGCTCCTTTCAGATCGACTACCACCCGTGTGGGCGCGTCGAGCGTGAAATCCTGCACATCGACGGCGGCGTTGACCCCGATCACCACTTCAGTCTTCCCGGAGGACGGGACAACACTGACCGAGTGAACGGTTGCGACCGACGTTGGCAAGAACAGGAGCGCTGCTGCTGGCAGCGCTTTCAACAAGCTCATTGACGTTGCCTCATTTTGGTCGAATCGGGCGGTGCTATCGGCAGAAGCTCCTGACGACTGTAACCGAACTCTTCGATCGTGAAAATCACTGCCTTCGGCTGGATGGCCGCGACGCGCATTCTGCCTATCGTCTGGCCAACTCTGACCTTGTACTGATCTTTAGACGTGACATCGCGCAAAACGGCAACAGAATTTTGGCCCCTCGGATCGTACGCCACGCCCACCAGTTTCAGGTCCGTAAAGAGAGGCTTCAGGTCCGAGGTGTTGAGCAGGGACACGAATGGGTCGCGACGCCCGTCCCCGTCGTACTGAAATACCTCGCGATTGATTAGCACCCGCGACGTGGTATCGGCCGCTGCCGGCGCTGCGGGGAGTGGCAGCGCGCCCTTGCGGGGATCCGCAGCCGGTTTTGTTGGAGAAGTTGGTGAGACAGGTCGCGATGCGTTTGGATTCGCCGTCGTGGTCGAAACCGGGCGCGAGGTCGACTGCGCAGTCGGACTAAGCGCCGCCGCGGTTCTCGGCGGCGCCGACGCCGCCACTTTCTCAGGCTGGGCGTCGCCAAATCCGATTGCCGCGGCAACCTTGTGCACGGCGCGCGTCACTGGGTTGTTCGACAGTGTCGGCGCACCGCTTTGAGCGGTCGCATTGGCCGATGTGGTCGCATTCGGCTTCCTCGCCGTCTGCGCGCTCGCTTGTGCCGATGCTACGATCGCGAGAGCGGTCGAGAGGGCGGAAACGAAAGCATGGAATCTTTTCATTTATTTCACCGCCGTCGGCGGAGAGTATGGCGTTGAGCGTGCGACGTACGTCTGCACCTGGAACTGCGTGTCGATGAGCGACTCGCCCTTCTTGACCCGCGCCTTTGTCTTGTCGGCGACGGGATGGAGCGAGATGGTCATCGTCACTGGTGCGATGATGCGATTGAGCGAGCCGACGTTGCTCAGGAACTGGCCGACGGGGTGATAGCCGCCGGTCACGCCGAGCTTGTAGCGGTAGGTGTCGAACTGCTCGCCCGGGAGAACCGGCATCGGCTCCACGCTGGCGAGGTCAAGTCCGACGCGGCGAGCCGCCGTCGAGATGTCCTCGAGAAGAGCTGGAACCTCGTTGCTCCTCGGCACCAGCTGCCGCATGACCTTCAGACTCTGCTCGTACTCAGTCGCCTGCGCACGAAGTTTCTGCAGCGATCCCTGAGCGATGTCCGCTTTCGCCTGCTGATTCCTCTTGTCGAGAGAGTCGACGTGAGCCTGCGTGACCGCCATCTCCGCCGACTTCGGTTTGTACAAGAAGTACCAGTAAGCGGCGAGCAGCAGCACTGCTGCCACGCCGATTCCGACGAGCATTTGCTCGCGCTTCGTCATGTTAGCGCCGATAGCCATTAGCGCACCGCCGAGACTACGAGTGGAACTGTCTTGATTGCAAATGGCGGCGGTGGTTGTGTCTCCGCCTCCAATGTGAACTCCGTTACTTCCTTGCCTTCGGCCTGCACCAGATCCGATCTCGAGAGCTGCACGTTCTGAATGAACGGCGACGCCTCGAGCGACTTCATGAATCGGGTGAGCGCCTGAATGTCGACGGTGTGCCCGACGATCTTGAACTTGATCGTCTTGGCGTCGGCGAACAGCGAATCGGCGCGAGCCTTCTTGGCCCGATCGCGCAACGCCGCTCGTTCTCTCGGCGAGAGCTTGGCCTGAGCCGTGGTGTCAGGCGACGCGGCGGCTGCTGCCTTCTTTGTCGCCATCGTATCTGCCATCG
>JBKOVX010000385.1:0-3912 GCA_046724115.1 Gemmatimonadota bacterium
GAGCACCGCGGATCGCCGCCTCCATCATTCCGGTGGCAGAGGAAGAGTTGATGTAGACAGGCCGATCCGTCAGGAAGAGTGGCCGGAGGCCGTGCTGCAGCCGCTCGAAGAGCATCTCGAATTGGGAGCCGCGATGCGGAATCATTGGCTGTATCATGGCTGCCATGATCTCGTCACGAACTTCCGTGGGGCCGGGGAGGAAAAAAGTGCCGAAGGTCTTGGTAGCGTTCATTGCAGTACGAGTTCTCTCAGTTGGTCGAAATTCTCGATCACAAAATCCGCGCGGGCTATCACCGGCTCACGCCGGGTGAAAAGAGTGAACGCTGCAAAGCTATCCACAACTGTCTTCATTTCGCAGTCCGTCATTCCATCGCCGACGGCGAGCACGGGGCCCCTGAGACCCATCCCGGCTGCAGTCGTTTTCTTGCCCGTCTGGCGTGTGAGCGGGGACGCTTCATCGAATCCCGCGTACTTGCCGTTCTCGTCGAAGAAGACCGAAACCGCGTGGACTCGCTGCTCCTCGATGCCGAGCTCTGCCGCCAATGGCAAAATCGCTTCACGCAATCCGCCGCTGACCATCGCTATCTCGACTTTCGCGTCCTTGAAATCCTTCACCGTCTCAGCGGCGCCCGGCGCCATGCGATCGATGTAGACTCTTCCCAGTTGCTGAATCTCGGCGAGCCCGGGTCTTACCGCCCGCATGCGCTCGGCATAGACCGCTTCGATTGGAATTTCACCACGCATTGCTCTATCGGTCAGCGTGGCGCTCCACTCCGATACTTCGCGGCCGCGCAGGTTGGCCAGCCAGTCGATTCCTTCAATTCCGCTCAGCGTCGAGTCGACATCGAAGATGACGGAGTTGAAGCGCGTCACAGAATGTTGCCGGGCGCGAGAAGACCGAGCGGATCGAGCTCTCTCTTTACGGCTCCCATCATCGCGATCTGCAGCGTGTTCATCTGAAGCGGCAGCCAGCGACGCTTGATCTTCCCTATTCCGTGCTCGGCGGCAACTGTACCGCCAACGGCTATCACGTGACGCAGTGTTTGCTCAACCGCCATTTCTATGGTAGCGAGCTCTTCGCGGTCCCGGGCCACGAAATTTTCGTGAGGGTGACCGTTGCCGGCGTGACCGTAAATCACCGGCTGCGGGATGTGATGTTCGTTCACAATCGAGCGAGCAGTTCGAACTGCTTCGGCGAGGCTGGCGTACGGAACGGCCCAATCAGTCGAAACCTTTCTCCCTCCGGCGTGTCGCTGCCTCCCCCCGCGCTCGTTCATCGTCGCCGGGATGCTGTGACGCATCTTGCGCGCTTCTCTCAGTCTCGCTTCGCCGTCGAAGACAATCGGCTCAAAGCCGGTCGCGTGTGCCTCGATCAGCCCACTCCAGTTGCCGAGCGTCGAGTCGAGATCAGCCAGAACTTCTTCTTCCACGTAAATCATTGCCTTGGCGTCGGCAGGTATCATCGCACCGGATGTCTCGGCCCGGGCTATCGTGATCGCCTGATCGTCAAAGTATTCGATGCAACGTGGTATCACCGCTCGCGATTCACGCGCGGCAACGACGAAGTTGAGGGCTTCGCCCTCACCCCCGAAGAAAATCGCCAAACCAACGACGTGCTGCGGTAACGGCAACAGCGACAGCTCTGCCTCTACAACCACTCCGAGTGTGCCCTCGCTGCCGATGAACCAATCGATTGGGTCGTGAGCGAAAGCGTATCCGACGGTGTTCTTCTCCAGATTCGACCGTCGGAATTCCCTGAGATCCCCGTTGGACATCACGACCTTGAGACGCTGCACATGCTGACGCGTGGGGCCGTACTTGAACGTGCGCGCGCCCGATGCGTTGCACGCTATCGCCCCACCTATCGTCGACTCCTCTTCACTCGTCGGGTCAGGTGCGAAAAGCAGCCCTGATGCCGCGGCTGCGCGCTTGATGTCTCCGACCAGGGCACCTGGTCCGACCGTCATTCTTCTCGTCCCTGAATCAACCGCCGATACGCTGTCCAGCGAGCGCAACGAGAGAAGTATCCCGCTATCGGTGATGGAGGCGGCGGTGGTACTTGTTTGCGCGCCTGCGCAGGTGACTGACGTCCGGTTGGCTGTCGCGCGCCGCATTACCTCGACGACTTCTTCGACGGATTCAGGTCGCGCCACCAGGTCGGGAAGGAGCTGAAGCCCCGAAGCGTCGGCTTCATAAGCTTCCCGTACGCTTTTGTCGCTGCTTAGGCTGGCACTCACCCTGAGTGAAAGCAGACAACGGCCGCTGACGACACATCCGGAAGCTTGAGCAGTGACTCGCGGATCGTCTCGCTGACGTCGCCGTCGACTGAGACCGCGGCAAGTGCCTGGCCGCCCTGTGCCAGACGCGCCTGATGGTATTCTGCGATGTTGACTCCTGCTTCGCCCAGCAGCGTACCGACGCGACCGATCACGCCGGGCACATCGTTGTTCGTCAGGATCAGCAGAGTGTCGCGCGGCTGAACATCGACGTGGAAGGCACCGATGCGCGTTAGACGCGGCGATGCTCCAGGCTGTGCCGTTCCGGCAATTGCTATTTCCTGCATTCCACCGCTCAACCTTACTTCCACGGAGTAAGGATTGTCATGCGCTGGGGTCTCCGTGGTCGAGAGATCGATTCCGCGATTCTCGGCGACTGCTCGGGCGTTGATGAGATTGAGCCGCTCCTGTTCAACGGTTCCCTCGAGTAATCCCCGAGCCGCCGAAGCAAGCAACGCACTCTTTGCCGCGACGAGCGCCGAGCCGGATCGTACATCGATCCTTTGCACCACGCGCGTGCCCTGCGTGGCGAGGATCGCTCGTCCCACTGCGGCTGCTCGGCGCGCCAGAGTTAGCGCCGGCTCCACTTCAGCCCACTGGCCACCGACATCCGCAACGTTTATCGAGCGGGAGAGCTCCCCGCTGAGCAGCGCATCACGAACCGCGACACAGACATCGACGGCGACATTGCGCTGCGCCTCCATCGTCGAAGCACCAATGTGCGGCGTCAATAACACGTTCGGCATCGTGCGAAAAGGGTGATCGGCCGCCAAAGGCTCCTTCTCGTAGGCGTCAATCACCGCGCCAGACAGATGCTTGTTGTTAAGCGCGTCCAGCAGCGCTCTTTCGTCCACGATTCCGCCACGCGCCATGTTCACGACCATTCCTTGCTGCGGAAGTCGTCCAAGCTCACGCTTGCCGATCATACCTGTCGTTTCCTCGGTGAGCGGCGTGTGCAGCGTCAGTATGTTCGATTGCTCGAGGAGACTCTCCAGCGACTTGATCTCCTGCACCCGCAGCGCCTCGAAGCGTGATTGGGCAACGTAGGGATCATAGGCGATGACGTTCATGCCAAACGCCCGGGCACGAGTCGCCACCTCACCACCGATTCTGCCGAGCCCGACTATGCCCAGCGTCCGACCTTTGAGCTCGGAGCCAAGTAGCGCCGATCGGTCCCATCTGCCGGAGTGCATCGAGCTGTCAGCACGAGGGATATGGCGGAGAAGGGAAATGACAGCTCCAAAGAACAGCTCCACCACTGCAATGGTGTTCCCCGCCGGCGCGTTGATGACGGCGACGCCGAGAGAGGTCGCGGTGTCGAGTGCAATATTGTCCACTCCCACTCCAGCCCGACCAACCACCTTCAGTTTGCGCCCCTTCTCCAGCAGATCCGCCGAGATTCGCGTCGCGCTTCTGCCTACGATCGCGTCGTAGTCGACAATTCGATTGAGAAGTTCTTCCTTGGGAAGTGTCGGCACTTCATCGACGGAGATCCTAGGCTCCGCTGCCAGTAGCGCGACGCCTTCTGGGTCGATTTCATCGGTGACCAGAACTCGGTAAGTCACTCTTTCTCCATCCAGATTCTCCAGATCGATTCGTCCGCGCCGATCACCAGTTGATTGGCGTTACGCACCAG
>JBKOVX010000082.1:0-3583 GCA_046724115.1 Gemmatimonadota bacterium
GGTGTCTTCCTCGCGCTCGGAGATAACGACACCTATCCGCTGTGGTATCTGCAGCAGGTGGAGAGTACGCGGCGTGACGTCACCGTAGTAACTCTGCCGCTACTGCCGGCGAAGTGGTACCGCGCCGAGCTGGCGCGCAGATACAACCTCCTCGATTCCAACGCCGCCGATAACTGGCTGGGACGGGACAGCACCGTCGCGCTGATCACGAGGCGGTCGTACGATCAGAACCGCCCCGTGTTACGCTCTCCCTTCTTCGCGATGGACACCACTGCGAAGAAGCAGTAGCTCGGAGCGCCTCCCCGCCTATTGAATGGCGATGGTGTAGGCGCCGGTTACACCCGCGGCGGCAGAGCGCGCCTTGAAGTAGTAAAAGCCGTCAGAGGTGGGACTGAAAACGAGCTGCGCGTTCTGCGTGGTTCCGTCCGCGTTGTCGTTCGACCCCTGCAGAGTCCCAGTGCCGTTCGAGGCCAGCAGATAGAGCTCGAGGTATGAATCGAATGCCGTCGACGTCATCGAAGCGGTGACGGATTGATCCTTCCTCAGAAAGATCATGTAGTCGTCGGAGTAGAATCCGTTCGCGGTACAGTCGGAGGTCTGGAGTGACTGCGTGGTGCTGGCGCCGCGCATGATCCAGACGTCCTCGCAGTTGCTCACCTCGGTTGTTGATGACGCCGAGGTAAGGGTATAATCGCCAGTGACGTTGGCGAAGAAAGCGTTCGCGGCGAGCACGAAGCTCCCCGCGGGCAGGATCGCCTTGACGACCGACGTGTTTGGCTGAGTGGCATCGTCGTTTTCCCCGATGATGCTGCCCGTCGAGCTGAACAGCAGCAGGAACGTGTCGAAGCCCGCCGCCTCGGTGAAGAGGTACGTGCCCGCGGTCGGAATGTTAACTGTGTACAGGTCGACGAGACTCCCGTCATTGAACTGACAATCCGCCGGCGAGAGTTTGCCGTTTGTCGTCGAGCCCAGGGCGTGGATCGCTGATGGGAGACACGGATCAGCGCCGTTGGCGATGAATGTCACCGATAGGTTCCCCGTGCTCGCGACCAGTGTGTTGGTTCCAGTAGCGGCGCCGAGGGTCCAGCTTCCCACCGTCGCAATGCCGGACGCGTTCGACGTCTGATGGTTTCCGGTGACGCTCCCGCCCCCAGTGGTGACAGCGAACGTGACCGTGACGCCCGCCATCGGATTGCCGTTCGCGTCACGCACGACCACTGACGGCGGCTCGTCGACCTGACCGCCGGGCGCGGCGGTGAGTGTCGTCGAGGAGTTCGCGGCGATGCTGGCCGCCGCGTTGCCGCCCGGGCCGGAGGAATCGCCGCAGGATATCTGCAATGCGACAATTCCCGCGAGAGCAAGCTGAGGGGAGAGATCTCGCAGCAACTTCATTATCGGCAATATCCGCCCGGAGCAGTTGGCGTCAAGGAGAGCAAGCCAAAGGCCAGAGAAATGCCCGTGAGGGATTGCTCTGGCCTGGTGAACGCCTGGCCCCTGGTCTAGTACCGATAGAATTCCGGCTTGTACGGTCCCTCGACGGGAACACCGAGATAGTCTGCCTGATCCTTCGACAGCGCGGTGAGCTTGACGCCGAGCTTGTCGAGGTGAAGCCTCGCCACTTTTTCATCCAGGTGCTTGGGCAAGGTGTAGACCCTGCACTCGTATGAGTCGCAGTTGGTGTGCAGCTCGATTTGCGCCATCACCTGATTGGTGAAGCTCGCCGACATGACGAAGCTCGGATGTCCAGTCGCGCAGCCCAGGTTTAGCAGGCGTCCCTCGGCGAGGATCATCACGCTGTGGCCGTCGGGGAATCTCCACTCGTCATACTGCGGCTTGATGTTGATGTTCTCGATGCCTTTCACTTTCTTCAACCCAGCCATGTCGATCTCGTTGTCGAAGTGGCCGATGTTGCCGACGATTGCCTTGTCCTTCATCTGCGCCATGTGATCAGCGGTGATGATGTTCTTGTTGCCGGTCGCCGTGACGAAGATGTCGCCGGTCTTCACGACATCGTCGAGCGTCGTCACCTGGTATCCTTCCATCGCCGCCTGGAGTGCGCAGATGGGATCGATCTCGGTGATGATCACGCGCGCGCCCTGGCCCTTGAGTGCCTGCGCGCATCCCTTGCCGACGTCACCGTAGCCGCAGATCACAGCAACTTTTCCGGCGAGCATGACGTCGGACGCACGCAGAATCCCGTCGGTGAGGGAGTGACGGCATCCGTAGAGGTTGTCGAACTTGGACTTCGTTACAGAGTCGTTGACGTTGATGGCGGGGAAGAGAAGGGTGCCCGCTTCCATCATCTGATAGAGGCGATGGACGCCTGTCGTCGTCTCCTCGGAGACACCGCGCAGATCCCTCGACATCCGCATCCAGCGCTGTGGGTTCTTCTTGAACTCGCGACGCAGCAGATCGAGGATGACGCCGTATTCCTCCGAATCCTTGTTGGGATCGAATTCCGGGACGCGGCCGGCTTTCTCGAACTCGACGCCCTTGTGGACGAGCAGCGTCGCATCGCCGCCATCGTCCAGCAGCAGATTCGGACCCGATCCATCGGGCCAGACGAGTGCCTGGTCGGTGCACCACCAATACTCGTCGAGCGTCTCGCCCTTCCACGCGAAAACCGGCGTGCCCTGCGGATCGCTGATCGTGCCCTTCTTGCCGACGACCACCGCTGCAGCCGCGTGATCCTGCGTCGAGAAAATGTTGCAGGAAACCCAGCGCACATCCGCGCCGAGCTCCGTCAGTGTCTCGATCAGCACCGCGGTTTGGACGGTCATGTGGAGCGAGCCCATGATTTTCGCGCCGGCGAGCGGCTGCTTGCCCTTGTACTCCGCGCGCAGCGCCATCAGGCCGGGCATCTCGTGCTCGGCGAGGCGAATCTCATTGCGACCAAACTCGGCGAGCTCGACATCCTTCACCTTGTAGGGCTCGCGACCTGCTTCGACTGCGGCGGTGAATGAATTCATCGGTTCTGTGATAGTTCCCACTGTACGCTCCATGAAGATCTGCGTTCTTACAACGTTTATGCGGTTTTCATCAGCGGAACCGCATCCGCCTTCTTGCGTCCAGCACTTCGAGCGGCGGCGGCGCCTCGTTTTGCCGATGCCGCGAACAAGCTCGGACCCTTTGCTTCAGGGTCAGGAGGAAGTGCGTTGTAACGGAAGTTTTCCAATCCAGCCTCTTCCATCCAGCTCGCCAGCGTCGCGCTGTCGAACCCCTGCCACAGGTGTCCCATAGTTTGCCGCAGGTCCTGACGGTCGTGCGGCATCATGTCGAGGACAAGCAATCTCCCGCCCGGCTTGAGCACACGAGCCGCTTCCGAAATAACTCGTGAAGGCTCGGCGGCGTAGTGCAGCACCAGAAAGAGCAGTGCCACATCCACTTCGCCGTCACCGATGGGTAACGATTCGAGGCGCCCGTTTCGGATGTCGACGTTTTCGAGGCCGTGCAGTCGTTTCCGGGCTGCCGACAACATTGCGGTCGACTCGTCGACGGCGATCACGCGCTCGACGAATGGAGCCAGCGACTGAGTCACCGCGCCCGTACCGCACCCCAAATCCGCCACTGTCCAGCGATCATC
>JBKOVX010000004.1:0-8511 GCA_046724115.1 Gemmatimonadota bacterium
TCCCTGCGCGAGCAGAGCGTCGAGTCGATCGAGCAGGTCGTCGCCCGTGACCACGCCGATCCGCAACTTTCCTTTGGCCCCATTTTTTTCGGCAACGGCTTTGACGGCGGCGGCGCAGGAAGGCGGGTTCACGCCGCCGGCATTGGCTACCACCTTAACTCCCTTGTCGACGACTGCGGGCAGGACGCTCTCCATCGCACCGATGAAGTCGCGAGCGTAGCCAAGCGATGGATCCCGCTCCTTCTGCTTCTGAAGAATCGACATCGTGACTTCAGCGAGGTAATCGAGCATCAGGTAATCGGTGGGTCCGTCTTCAACCTGACGTCGCGGAGCATCGAGGTCGTCGCCCCAGAATCCCTGGCCGGCGGCGACCCGAACGAGCTTCTTCAACTGCTCGCTTCTCCGAGGTGCGGCGGCAACACGAACGGGCCGAGGTGGGGGCCAGGATTGTGCAGCGTAGCGCGCAGCGCCAGGCTCAGCATCTCGCGCGTGTTTTCGGGATAGACAATCGCGTCGACGAAACCGCGAGCGGCAGCGTACTTGGCATCAAGCTGGTGCTCGTAGTCGGCGCGCATTTCCCCGACGGCTTTCTCCAGTGCGGCCTCGAGCTGGGTGCCGGTTTTCTTCGCGGCCTCCAGAATCGGCCCGTGCACTGCCTGGATCGCTGACTCGCCTTCCATCACGCCCATTCGACCGGTGGGCCAGCTGAGAATGAAATCCGGATCGAATCCCTGCCCCGCCATCGCGTAGTAACCGGCGCCCGATGCGTGGTTGATGGTGAGCACGATCTTCGGGACGCGCGCGGTCGCCATTGCCTCGACGAAGTGCGCGCCCGCGCGGATGATTCCCTGCTGCTCTTCTTCGGTGCCGACCATGAATCCGGAGACGTCCTGCACGAACAGCAACGGGATTCCAAGGCGGTCGCAACGATCGATGAAGTACGCCACCTTCTCCGCGCTCTCTGTATAGATGATCCCGCCGAAGCGCGGCTACTCTCCTTCGCGGCCTTTGATGAGGCCGCGTTGGTTTGCGATGACTCCGATTGTAATTCCATCAATTCGGGCGTCGCCGCAGATCATCTCTTTGGCGATGCCTTCCTGGAACTCGTCGATCTCGCCGTTGTCGAGGATCACCCGCAGCACAGCGTGCATGTCGTAGGACATGCGGTGATCCGCCGGTAGTAGATCGTAGAGCTCTTCGGCTTTGTCAGCGGACTTCGTCGATTTCGTCTTCGACCTCGAACCAGTTGGCGTTCGGTGCCTTGCTGCCCGCTCGTCGCCCTCGGCGTCCCGCGGCATCAATGCCACGTCGCGCGTCGTAGTCGGCAATCGCTCGATCAGATCGCGGATCTTGGCGATGCACGCCTCGTCGTTGTCGACAGCGTAATGGGCGACACCACTGATCTCGGTGTGAGTGGATGCGCCGCCGAGTGTCTCGGAATCGACTACCTGTCCCGTCGCGCCCTTCACGAGGTTTGGTCCTCCCAGGCCCATGAACGACGTGCCCTTCACCATAAGAATCACGTCCGACAGGGCCGGCAGATATGCTCCGCCCGCGACGCACTGGCCCATCACCGCGGCAATCTGGGGGATGTGCAGATAGCGGCGCATGATGGAGTTGTAGTAGAAGATGCGCGCCGCTCCGTACTGCCCGGGGAAGACGCCGCCCTGATACGGCAGGTTGACGCCGGCGGAATCGACGAGATAGACGATGGGAATTCGGCATCGCATCGCGATTTCCTGTGCGCGCAGGATCTTCTTGATGGTCTCGGGCCACCAGGATCCAGCCTTCACCGTCGGGTCGTTGGCGACGACCACCGTCTCCCGGCCGTGTACTCGAATGATCGCGGTGACGACGCCCGCGGCAGGCGCCTGTCCGTCGTACTCATCGTAGGCCACCAGCAGTCCGATCTCGAGCATGCTCGATCCTTCATCGCGCAACAGCTCGACACGTTCGCGAGCGGAAAGCTTTCCCTGTTGATGGAGCTTCTCGAGACGCTTTTCACCGCCACCCTCGAGCAGCCTTCCCTCGAGTGCCTTCAGCTCCTCGCTGAGCTCGCGCAAGCGACTGGTCACTACGCTTCCTGTTTTTCGCGCGTGGCGAACCACTCCTTGATGTACGCGATCAGCTCGGTCGTCGGTGTGCCCGGCCCAAACAGCTTGCCGATGCCGCGCGCCTCGAGCGCCTCGACATCCTCCTTCGGTATGATGCCGCCACCGGTGATCAGGATGTCGTCCCTTCCCTGCGCCTGGACCAGCTCCTGGACGCGCGGGATCAGCGTCATGTGGGCGCCGCTCAGAATCGAGAGGCCGATGACGTCGACGTCTTCCTGAATTGCGGCGGTCGCGATCATCTCCGGCGTCTGGTGAAGACCGGTGTAAATCACCTCCATGCCCGCGTCCCGGAGTGCCGCCGCGACGACCTTGGCACCGCGGTCATGTCCGTCGAGGCCTGGCTTTGCGACGAGAACTCGAATTGGTCTCATAGAGAGTTAAAAGTTAGCGGCAGCGAAGCACGAGCGGCAATCGTCTCACTCCTTCCTGGCAACGAGCAGCATCTCCGAGGAAGTCCTGCTCAATGGCTTCTCGGTGAAACCATCAAAGGATCGCTCCACGATCAATCCGGCGTCTGCAAATAGCTCGGCCAGGCGCGTCGCCGTATAGAGACGGATTCTGTGCTCCCGCGTGCCCGACCTCGATCCTCGCCGCCAGTTCGAGCGAACCGTCAGAAAGCCCGAGAGAGGATCGAACTCGCGCTCCTGAGTGAACAGCGTTTTCCCGGACGTCCACCAATCCCGGGCGAGGAAACGCGCCATGACTCCATCTCGGCTTCCTCCGTGCCAGAGCAGGACTCCGCCCGGCTTGAGCACCCGCGCGATTTCGCGAATGACCCGAACATCGTCAGCGGGGTGCGCAAAGAATCCGAATGACGTAAAGAGATTGAGGACGGCGTCGAATCGCTTCGTCCAGCGAGTGGGCATCCTTCGCATGTCCCCGCGAGTGTATCGCAGGTTCCTACCTATGCCGCGGCGCCGCGCGACGGCCAGCAACTGCCGGGAGTAATCCAAACCGTCGACGTCATAGCCGGCCTCGGCGAGCAAGTGCGCGTGGCGTCCCTGTCCGCAGGGCACGTCGAGAATTCGCGCACCGATCGGCAGGCCCAACAGCTCGACGACTCGGCCTGCTTCGTGGCGATCACGCTCCGGTGTAAAGAGAGGTCCGTACTCCAGGAGATAGTGGGCGTCGAACGCGGACTCCCACCACTCGCGCGTCTTGCTCAGAAGAACACTGGCTCGCGGTAGGCGCCGAAGACCGTTTCCATCGCGGCGCGAATCTCGTAGAGCGTGCAGTAGGCGCGCGCACAATCGAGGATGTACGGCATCAAGTTCTTCGACGTCTTCGCCGCATCGCGAAGCGCGTTCAGCTGCTTCTCAACCAGAGCGTTGTCACGCTCGGCCCGCATCTTCACCATTCTCTGCTTTTGCTCGCGCTCGGTCTCCTCAGTCACCTTGAGCAGCTCGATGGACAGCTCGGGCTCGTCCGTCACGAAGTCGTTGACGCCGACGATGACCCGGCGATGCTGCTCGATCTCCCACTGCTGACGCGCGGCGGACTCGTTGATCTTCCGTTGCAGCCAGCCAGTCTCGAGCCCGCGAACTACGCCGCCAACTTTCTCGATCTGAGCGAAGTAATCCTCGGCTTCGCGCTCCAGATCAGTAGTGAGCGTCTCGACGTAATAGGATCCGCCGAGGGGATCGATGACGTTGGGGACGCCCGTCTCGTAGGCCAGAATCTGCTGCGTACGCAGCGCCACCTGCACTGATTCCTCTGTCGGCAAAGCCAGCGTCTCGTCCATCGAGTTGGTGTGGAGCGACTGGGTGCCGCCGAGTGCCGCGGCCATCGCCTGGTATGCAACGCGCACGATGTTGTTCATCGGCTGCTGGGCGGTCAGCGTGACACCGGCAGTCTGCGAGTGGAATCGCATCATTAGAGAGCGCGGATCCTTTGCCCCGTAACGATCTCTCAGGTGCCGTGCCCAGATGCGCCGCGCGGCGCGCAGCTTGGCGATCTCCTCGAAGAAGTCGTTGTGGATATCCCAGAAGAAAGACAAACGGGGCGCGAACGTATCGACGTTCAGGCCCCGCGCAATTCCTCTCTCTACGTACGTGAATCCATCGGCGAGCGTGAAGGCAAGCTCCTGTGCCGCGGTCGCGCCCGCCTCTCTAATGTGGTAGCCGCTGATCGAGATCGTATTCCACTGCGGCACGTGCTCGGCGGACCACTCGAAACAGTCGACGATAAGTCGGAGCGCGGGCTCGATCGGGTACACCCACGCGTGCTGCGCCATGTACTCCTTCAGAATGTCGTTCTGGATCGTGCCGCGGAGCTCCTTGATGTCGACGCCCTGCTTTTCCGCGGCGGCGATGTAGAAGCAATAGAGAATGACCGCCGGCCCGTTGATGGTCATCGACGTCGATACCTGGTCGAGCGGAATACCGTCGAACAGCACCTCCATGTCGGCGAGGCTCGAGATCGCGACGCCGCACTTCCCGACCTCGCCTTCCGATCTCGGATGATCGGAGTCGTAACCCATCAGCGTCGGAAAGTCGAACGCCACTGACAGGCCGGTTTGCCCGTGGTCGAGGAGGAACTTGTATCTCTCGTTCGTGTCGCGCGCGCTGCCGAAACCCGCGAACTGGCGCATCGTCCACAGGCGCCCTCTATAGCCGGTCGCATGGACCCCGCGCGTGTACGGATATACCCCCGGCATACCCAGAGCCTCGGCGCTCGTCTCAGCCGCATCGAGCGGGGTGTAGATGGGCTGCACCTCTTTTTCGGAGTTGGTGAAGCCAATATCGCGCAGCTCGCCTTTATCGTACTTCTTGCGCCACTCGGCGACTTCCTTGCGAAGCAACCGCAATTCAGCGCTCTGCTGCTCGATCGTCTCGATCAGCTCGCTCTCGGGAGCGGTCTTCGGCGATGCGGAGTGAGAACCGGCGCTTTTCAGTTTCGTCATTTATCGTCTTCTCCACGTACGAGCTCGCCGCTCAGGCGCAACAACGCATCGGCAATGCCGAATGGAGTAGCGCTTCCTTCTTCAACGGATGGGAGCTGCATCTCCAGCCAGCTCATGGTGCCGGTGTCTTTCCACAACCGCCCGCGCACCTTGTCCTCCACGACATCCATCACGCGTTCGCGCATTCTGTCGCGTCTCCGCGCCCTGAGCGTTCCGCTCTGTTCAAGATAAGCGAAGTGGCGGTCGAGCGCGGTCACGATCTCGTCTATCCCTTCCCCCCTCGTCGCGATCGCGCTCAACACGGGAGGCGTCCATTCCACAGAGTCGGTTTTCGCGGCCGCTTGCCGTGCGACGCGCGCCGGGTTCATCCTCTTCAGGTCTACACCGTGATGCGCCGGGGTGTTGCCGAATGAGATTCCCTTCCGCAGGCCAAGCATCAGCTCGACGTCGTTTCGCAGGCGGTCGGCGCCGGGACGATCCGACTTGTTGACGACGAAGATGTCGGCGACCTCCATCACACCCGCCTTGAGCGTTTGAATCGAGTCTCCGGACTCGGGCACCAGAACCAGCACCGTCGTGTCCGCAGTTCGCGCTACCTCCAGCTCCGATTGCCCGACACCCACCGTCTCGATCAACAGCCGGTCGAATCCAAACGCATCCAGAACATCAGCGACCTCGCGCGTCGCCGCGGCGAGACCGCCGAGCGAGCCGCGAGTTGCCATCGACCGGATGAAGACGCCCGGATCGAGCGCGACATTCTCCATCCGCACCCGATCGCCGAGCAACGCGCCGCCCGTGAACGGTGACGTCGGATCGACCGCAATCACTCCGACCGTGAGACCTGCCTCGCGAAATCGCTTGACGAGCAGCGCGGTGATGCTGCTCTTGCCCGCGCCGGGAGGTCCGGTCAGACCGATGCGCCGCGCGCGGCCCGTCCTCGGATGCAGCGAAGCGAGTATCTCCTCGAACCCGTCGCGATGGTTCTCGACGATGCTCACGACGCGCGCCAGCGCCGCCGGTTTGCCGGCGTTGAAGTCGTCGATCAGGCGGTCAGAGGACACGTGCGAGTATTCTCTCCTGTTTGCGCCACATCCGCGACGTCGTTCGCGCTGTGCCGGTCGGATGATCGTAGCCAAGCACGTGCAGCGTGCCGTGGACGACAAGCCGCAGCAGCTCCTCTCCGGCGCTGATGCCCTGGCGTCTGGCGTTGTCGCGAGCGACCTCGGGGCAAATATATATGTCGCCGACCACCGCTCCGCGCCTTCCCACCCGTCCCAGGCCGAACGAAATCACATCCGTTGGACCCTGGTGACCAAGGTAGCGCCGATTCAGGCCCGAGATTGCCGCGCGTCCGACAAAAGTGATCGACAACATCGCGTCCTTCACGCGTTCCGCGCGGAGGGTGGCAGCGGCCGCGTTCCTGACGAGGGCGCGCGAGACGTTGAGTCGCCGCACGCTGGACGAGATGTCAATCGCGAGACCGCGCGGAGGACGTTTCATTCAGTCACCCGCGCGGAGCGGTCAGGCGCCGGAATCCTCGGCGTAGGCCTTGATGATCTCGCGAACGAGCCTGTGCCGCACGACGTCGGCGTCGGTGAGATACTGAAATCCGATGCCGTCGATTCCCGGAAGGATCCGCTCGATTTGAACGAGTCCGGATTCTTCCCGCTTGGGAAGATCAATCTGCGTCTTGTCGCCAGTGATTACAGCCTTCGAGTTAACGCCCAGGCGCGTCAGGAACATCTTCATCTGCGCCGTGGTTGCGTTCTGCGCCTCGTCGAGAATTACAAAGGCGTCGGCGAGGGTGCGTCCCCGCATGTAGGCGAGCGGCGCGATCTCGATGGTGCGTGTCTCGAGCGATTTCTGCACGCGCTCGTGGGGCATCATGTCTTCCAGCGCGTCGTACAGCGGGCGCAGGTACGGATCGACTTTCGCCTGCATGTCGCCGGGCAGGAAGCCGAGGCTTTCGCCCGCTTCCACCGCTGGACGCGCGAGCACGATACGACGCACGCGTTTGCGGGCCAGGGCGTCGACCGCCGCTGCGACCGCCAGATATGTCTTCCCTGTTCCGGCCGGTCCGATGCCGACGACGATGTCGTTCTCCGCCATCAGCTTCATGTACTCTGCCTGACCGGCCGTCTTCGCCTGGATGATCTTGCGAACGCCGGGGAGGACGATCCGCGTTTCGCTGTCGACTCCGTTGCCGTTGCCATCGCGCGGGCCTTCGATGCTCATGCGGAGCACGTCGTCTGCGGTGAGTGGCATCTGCTGTTTGGCGGTATCGATCATTCTCTGGGCGATCGGGAGCGCGCGTGCAACTGCGTCGGAGTTTCCACTAATCGCGAGTGTTTCGCCTCGGAGCGCGATTTTCGCCCCGGTCTGACGGGCCAGCTCGACGAGGTTTTCGTCATTCACGCCGGCAAGCGTCAGCATGTCCGCGCCTTCGGTCGAAAGGCGCTGAATCGTTGTCTCTTCGCTCACGTCAACTCGTCATGTTTTGAAGATGGAGTTCCCTCAAGTCTTCGGGTGGAACGGTCGACGGCGCGTCTTCGAAGAGCGCCCTCGCCGCTGTGGTTTTGGGAAAGGCAATCACGTCGCGCAGCGACGATGCTCCGGCGAGCATCATCGCGATCCGGTCGAAGCCGAGCGCAATTCCGCCATGGGGCGGCGCGCCGGCGCTCAGTGCATCGAGCAGGAAGCCGAACCGCGCCTGCGCGTGTTGCGCGTCGATGCCGAGCAGCGACAGCACTTTTCGCTGGAGCGAAGGATCGTTGATTCGGATGCTGCCGCCGCCGAGCTCGGTTCCGTTGTACACGACGTCGTAGGCGAGCGCGCGAACGCGTTCCGGCGCGGAATCGAGAAGATGAATGTCTTCCGGATTCGGCGACGTGAACGGATGATGGACGGAGCTCAACGCTCCGTTTGCCTCGCGGATGAACAACGGGAAATCAGTTACCCAAAGGAATGACCTCTTACCTTCGGACACCATTTGCAGGCGTTGCGCAACATCCTGGCGGACGCGATCGAGTGCCGGGCTGGTCACCTGCTCTGATCCCGCCACCAGCAGGCAAAGGTCGCCTTCCCCAAGGCCGAGACGCTGCGCCGCGCCCTCGCTGACGAACTTCGCCGCGGAGCCCTCCAGTCCGTTGGCGCCGCGTTTCAGGCGAATCAAACCTCCAGCCCCCGCCGATTTGGCGAGAGCCTCCACCTCATCGACCTGCTTGCGAGAGAGCGACGCACCGCCCGGAACTCTGATGCCGCGCACGCGGCCGCCGGCGGCGAATGCGGCGTTCGTCACCCCGAACTCGGAGCCGCGGAAAGCTTCGCTGGCATCGAACAGCTCGAGCTCGTAGCGCATGTCGGGTCGGTCGATTCCGAACCGCTCCATCGCGTCGGCGTAGCTGATGCGATCGAACTTTTCCGGAATGTCGATGTCCGCATCCTTGTACAGAGCCGCCAGCAGTCCCTCGGTCAGCGCGATGATGTCTTCACGGT
>JBKOVX010000303.1:0-9384 GCA_046724115.1 Gemmatimonadota bacterium
CATTGACGCCGGCGATCCGCGCCCAATACCAGATCCAGAGCCGACAAGGCGCTCTGGTAAACAGGGTGAGTCAACGCGTGCAGCAACAGATCGGACTTCAGACGGGTGATGTGATCGTGCAGATCAACCGCACGCCGATAACGAACGCCGAGGCCGTGAACCGGATTCTCACGACCTATGGGCGTGGTGTCGTTAGAATGTACCTCGAGCGTGCCGGGCAGATCGGCGCCATCGATTTCAGCCTCCAATAAGTGTCGACGAATCGATATAGCTCTCCGCTCGCTGACCGATACGCGTCGGAGGCGATGCTCGAACTGTGGTCGCCGGCCAAGCGTTACGGTCTCTGGCGGCGGCTGTGGCTCGCTCTCGCCGAGTCGGAGCGCGAGCTCGGCGTCGCGATTCCCGACGAAGCGATTCGTCAGATGCGGGCACATCTCGACGACATCGATTTTCCGGCCGTCGCGGCCTACGAAAAGAGATTGCGCCACGACGTCATGGCGCACGTGCACGCATTTGGAGACGTCGCGCCTGCCGCAAAGCCCTTCATCCATCTCGGCGCTACCAGCGCGTACGTCACCGACAACGCCGATCTCATCCTGATGCGGGGCGCGCTCGATCTCTTGCGCGGTCGGGTGCTCGACGTACTTCGCGCGCTGGCGGCGTTTGCCGAGAAATGGCGCGACCAACCGACGCTAGGCTACACACACCTCCAGCCTGCCCAGCTGACCACAGTCGGAAAACGTGCGACGTTGTGGATGCAGGATCTCGTGCTCGACGTCGCCGATCTCGATTATCGGCGGAGGACGCTGCCGTTCCGCGGCGTCAAGGGAACGACTGGAACCCAAGCCAGCTTCCTCGAGCTGTTCGACGGCGACCACGAAAAGGTGCGCCGACTCGACTACATGGTGACGGAGAAGATGTCCTTCCCCGCCCCGCTCGCTGTCACCGGTCAGACCTACACGCGCAAGCTCGACGCATTCGTGCTTGGCGTCGTGGCTGGAGTCGCGGCGAGTGCAGCGAAGTTCAGCGGCGACATCCGGATGCTTCAGAGCTTCGGTGAGATCGAGGAGCCGTTCGAGGCGGAACAGGTAGGCTCCTCGGCGATGGCCTACAAGCGGAACCCGATGCGGGCCGAGCGCATCGCATCGCTCGCCCGGTTCGTGAACTCGCTCGAGGGAAACGCCAACCAGACCCACGCCGTGCAGTACTTCGAGCGAACGCTGGACGACAGCGCGAATCGGCGTCTGGTCATTCCCGAGATGTTCCTCGCCACCGACGCGATACTTCTCCTCATGTCGAACATCGCTCGTGGACTCGAGGTGCATCCGGCGGTGATCAATCGACGGATCGGGGCGGAGTTGCCGTTCATGGCAACGGAGGAGCTGATAGTGCGCGCGGTTCGCGCCGGCGGAGATCGCCAGGTCGCGCACGAGACGATCAGGAAGCACAGTCAGGCCGCCTCGCGCGCCATGAAGGATGGCGCCGAGGAGAACGACCTCCTCGATCGACTGGCGAAGGACAAATCGTTCGGGGTGAAGCTGAAGGATCTCGAGGGCGCGCTGGATCCGCGGCGATTCGTCGGTCGCGCACCAGAGCAGGTCGACGAGTTTCTCCGCGACGTCATCACGCCGATGTTCGCCGGCGAAACCGCCAGCTCCGAGAGGCTGGAGGAGCTCAAGGTCTGATGCTGATGCAGGCGAGCGCGTTACCACTCAAGGCTTTCCGTCGCGGCAAAGTGCGTGATGTGTACGAGGTCGATGCGGACCGGCTGCTGCTGGTCGCCACGGATCGTGTGAGCGCCTTCGATGTGGTGATGGAGGAGACGATCCCCCACAAGGGCGCGGTCCTCACGCAGATAACGGCGTGGTGGCTGCGACAGCTCGAAGATCGAATCGACCACCACATGCTGTCGGCCGACATCGCGGAGATCGTGCGCGCGGTTCCATCGCTGCGCGATCACGAACAGGAGTTGGCGGGCCGAGCGATGCTCGTCCGGAAATCGACCGTCTTCCCGATCGAGTGTGTTGTGCGTGGTTACATCTCGGGCTCGGCGTGGAAGGAATACCGTGAGCGCGGGACGCTGGCCGGCGAGGCGTTGCCGAAGGGACTGCTCGAGTCGCAGCGGCTCAATCCGCCGATTTTCAGTCCGGCGACGAAGGCCGAAGAAGGTCACGACGAAAACATCACCATCGAGCACATGGGGTCGCTGATCGGGGACGCCGACGCGCGCGAGCTGGAGCGCCTGTCGCGTGAAGTCTACGAGTCGGGCAGGAGGATTGCCGCCGAGCGCGGGATCATAATTGCCGACACAAAATTCGAGTTTGGCCGGGTCGGCGGGGCTGGGAGAGACCCCGGTGGAAAGGTTATATTAGTGGATGAAGTGCTCACACCCGACAGCTCGCGTTTCTGGCCGGCTGACCGATATGAGCCGGGGCACGGGCAGCCCAGCTTCGACAAGCAGCCGCTGCGCGATTATCTGGACGCGGAAAAACGCGCCGGACGCTGGGATGGCAACTATCCTCCGCCGCGGCTTCCGAAAGACGTGATCGACGCCACCAGCGCGCGGTACCTCGACATATACCGTCGTCTGACGGGACACACACTCGACCCTAACGGCAGACATTGAACTTCGCGCGCGAAGGGCTCCTCTTCATCGCAATCGCCGCTCTCGTCTCAATCGGCGGGTTTGTGTTCGCGATCTCGCGACGCTCCTGGGGCCTCTGGCTCGCGGCGTTCGTGCTGCTGCTACTGGCGCTGTGGGTCGCCTACTTCTTCCGTGATCCGGAACGAACCGGTGAGCGTGGGCCGGCGCTGGTCATCTCACCGGCGGACGGAAAGCTGATAATGATCACCGAGGTCGACGAGCCGGCCTTCATCCAGGGCCGCGCGATCAGGCTGTCGATCTTCATGAATGTTTTCAACGTGCACGTCAATCGTTATCCGGTCGACGGGATCGTCAAATACGTTCACTACAACAAGGGAAAGTTCTTCAACGCCGCCAGCGACAAGTCGAGCCTGGAGAACGAACAGATGTCGGTCGGCATCGAAGCCGGGCAACACCGCGTGCTGGTTCGCCAGATAGCCGGTCTGATCGCGAGACGCATCGTCACCTACAGCAAGGTTGGAGAAAAAGTGAGACAGGGTGACCGCATGGGTATCATTCGATTCGGCTCGCGGGTCGACGTCTTTATTCCGATCGGGTCAAACGTCCGCGCGAGGCTCGGCGACATTACTGCAGCCGGGGTCACCGTTCTCGCGGAGCAGCCAAAGTGATCGTCGCGCCCGACCGCGGCCAGCGACCCAGGGGTGAGGCTGACCGCCCGCGGCGCGGGGTGATCATCCTGCCCAACGGTTTCACGCTGGCGAGTCTCTTTTTCGGCATTTTCGCCATCGTTGCGGCGTCGCGCAGCGAGTTCGACACTGCCGGTCTGTACATCGTTTTCGGCGGCCTTTGCGACGCGCTCGACGGACGGGTCGCGCGCGCAACCGGAACTGGCTCGCGCTTCGGTTCCGAGCTCGATTCGCTTGTCGACGCGATCACGTTTGGACTCGCGCCAGCGATGATCATGTACTTCGCCGTTCTTAATCGAAACGGCTGGGACTGGATCTTCTCGTTCATCTTCACCGCGTGCGCGGTAATCAGGCTCGCTCGCTTCAACGTCGAGCAGGCTGGCCGCGCCAAGAAATATTTTCACGGGTTGCCGAGTCCGGCCGCGGGCATGACGCTCGCCACGTACTACTGGTTCAGTCAGACGCCGTTGTACAACCAGACGGTCGTTGGCGATCTAAACTGGACCACCGGGCTGCGCGGGCTAATGCTCGTGCTCTCGTTCCTGATGATCAGCAACGTCTCCTATCCCGCGGTTCCAACCGTTGGATTCCGGAAGCCCAGCGAGATACTCGGCACGCTGGCGGTGATCGCGACCTTCATCGGAGTGCTCTTTCTGCGGAAGGAGTTCTATTTTCCGGCGCTGATCTGCTACGTGCTGTACGGTTTGGTGAAGACGGTCATCTTTGGATTGCTCGACCGGAGACCGAAGGGCGATTCTCCGGTGATCGATGATGAGGAGCCGCTGCTTCTCGCCGCCGCCGGAGTCGTGGAGCCCGTAAATGACGTCACGCGCCAACGCCAGCACCGCAGACGCAGAAGGCGCCGGCCACCTGGTTCCGGAGGAGAGCCGCCCCGCGGAACGGGCTTTCAACCGCCGAGCGGCCCGAGTGGAGGCGCACCCTGATGGCGAAGTTCCGAATCGCGGTTCACATCACGCCCCGCAAGGGATTGCTCGATCCGCAGGGCAACGCGGTCAGGGACGCTCTGCACACACTCGGCTTCAAGAGCGTGAAGGACGTGCACGTCGGCCGCTACATCATCGTCGAGACCGATGCGTATGACGCGATCGCGGCGGAGGAGACGGTGACGGACATGTGTCGGAAGCTGTTGGCTAATCCAGTGACGGAAGACTTCGAGATCGAATCGGCGGTGCACGCATGAGGTTTGGCATTGTCACTTTCCCCGGCTCGAACTGCGACTACGACGCCTATCACGCGGTGACGGAGATCCTCGGCGAAGAGGCGACCTATCTCTGGCACAAGGATCACGATCTGCAGGGCTCTGACGTGATCATCCTTCCCGGCGGCTTCAGCTACGGCGACTATCTGCGTGCCGGTGCGATCGCTCGCTTCAGTCCGATCATGCAGGAGGTCGCAGCCTACGCCAAGACGGGCGGACCGGTCCTCGCCATCTGCAACGGATTCCAGATCGCGTGCGAGGCAGGACTGCTTCCAGGCGCCCTGCTGCGGAACTCGCACCTCCAGTTCGTCTCGGCGGAAGTGCGCATCCGCGTGGAAAACGCTGACACCATGTTCACGAACCTGTATGAGCGCGGCGAAGTTCTGCGCATTCCGGTTGCGCATGGAGACGGTCGATTCGTCGCCAAACCCGACGTTCTCGATCAACTCGAGGGCGAGGGCCGCGTTATCTTCAAGTATGCGGACGCCAGTGGTAACCTCAGCGCGGACGCGAACCCAAACGGGTCGGAGCGCAACATCGCCGGCATCATCAGCGAGGCCGGAAACGTGCTCGGCCTGATGCCGCACCCCGAGCGGGCTTGCAGTCCGCTGCTCGGCTCGACCGACGGCGTGCGGCTGCTCGAATCGATCCTCACCAGGGTGGCAGCCTGATGTCTGAAGTGACGCCCCGCCCCGGCGACCCGGTGATTACGCCCGCTCTCGTTGCGGAGCACGGACTTACGCGAGGAGAGTACGACCGGCTCATCGCGATGCTCGGGCGCACTCCAACGTTTACGGAACTCGGCATCGTGAGCGCCCTCTGGAGTGAGCACTGCTCGTACAAGCACTCACGGCCGGTTCTAAAGACGCTCCCGACGACGGCGCCTTATGTGTTGCAGGGCCCGGGCGAAAATGCGGGAGTGATATCGATTGGTGATGGACTAGCCGTCGCTTTCAAGATCGAGTCGCACAATCATCCTTCGGCGGTAGAGCCGTACCAGGGCGCGGCGACGGGCGTCGGCGGGATTCTGCGCGACGTGTTCACGATGGGTGCACGACCGATCGCGATGCTGAACTCTCTGCGCTTCGGCTCGCTGGAGGATTCGCGCGTCAGATACCTGTTCTCCGGTGTGGTGAAAGGAATTGGTGATTACGGGAACTGCGTCGGCATTCCGACTGTGGCGGGCGAGATCGTCTTCGACCCAGCGTACGAGAGCAATCCGCTGGTCAACGCGATGTGCGTCGGTGTGATGCACGAAGAAGATCTGATCCGCGCCAAAGCTCAGGGTGTCGGTAATCCGATCATGGCGGTCGGCGCGCGGACGGGGCGAGACGGAATCCACGGCGCGTCGTTCGCCTCCGAAGACTTGTCCGAAGCGAGCGACGCCAAGCGCCCGCGCATTCAGGTTGGCGATCCCTTCACCGAGAAGCTCCTGCTCGAGGCCAGCCTCGAGCTGATCAAGAGCGGTCACATCGTCGCTATTCAGGACATGGGCGCGGCCGGACTCACCTCGTCTTCGGCCGAGATGGCAGAACGCGGTGACGTCGGCGTCACGATCGATGTCACCAAAGTTCCCACTCGTGAAAGCGGGATGACGCCGTACGAGATTCTTCTCAGCGAGTCTCAGGAGCGAATGCTCGTCGTGGCGAAAAAAGGGCACGAGGACGCAGTTCGCCGGATCCTCGCCAAATGGGATTTGACCGCGGCCGTGATCGGCGAAGTGATCGCCGAGCCGGTCTATCGCGTGACCGAAGGATCGAAAGTGGTCGCGGAGTTCCCTGGCTCGAGACTCGTCACCGACTGCCCGACCTATTCACCCGAAGCCAGGGAATCCGCGGCGATCGTCCAACTGCGTAAGATCAACCCGCATTCGATTCCAGAACGGCCGGAAGAAGACGACCGCGCCTGGACGCTGGAGCGTCTCCTCTCTTCCCCGACGATTGCGAGCAAGGCGTGGGCATTCCGTCAGTACGATTCGACGGTCCGTACCAACACCGTCGTCGGACCGGGAGGCGACGCGGCCGTTCTCCGCATCCGCGGAACGAACAAGGCGATCGCCATGAAGACCGATTGCAACGGACGCTACGTCTATCTCGATCCGCGAGTGGGTGGGCGTATCGCCGTGGCAGAAGCCGCGCGCAACGTCGCCTGCACCGGCGCGCGTCCATTGGCGATTACCAACTGCCTGAACTTCGGCAATCCAACGCGACCGGAAGTCTTCTATCAGTTCAGGGAGGCGGTTGCAGGAATGGGAGAAGCATGTATAGCGCTGGGCACCCCCGTGACCGGCGGTAACGTCTCGCTGTACAACGAAAGTCCTTCCGGCGCGGTCTACCCTACGCCGGTTATCGGCATGATCGGCCTCGTCGACGACATCTCGCACATCACCCGCTCGACGTTCCACCAGGACGGCGACGCGGTTCTTCTGCTCGGCGAGATGGGTGGCGAGCTCGGAGGCAGCGAGTACCTGGCGAGGATTCACGGAAGGGTTGTTGGAGCGCCGCCCGCGTGTGACCCGGCACAGGAAAGGAAGGTGATTGACGCGCTTCTCGTAGCGATCGGCTCAGGTGTGGTGAGTTCGGCACACGACTGCAGTGACGGCGGGATCGCCGTCGCCCTCGCCGAGTGCTGCATCGCGAACACGGAGAACGAGAGCGGCGCAGAAATCGATCTTTCAGGGTATTCAGGGCTCTCCGACCGCGAGATTCTCTTCGGAGAGACTCAGGGTCGAATCGTCGTCTCGAGCAACGCTCCCGAGAGCGTGCTCGCCATTGCGGAGGCAGCCGGCGTTCCGTGCGCGCAGATAGGGCGCGTTCGCCTCTACTCCGATACGCTCGACATCAAACTTCCAAATAGATCACTGCGCAGCCCGCTCCTTGTTTTGCGTCGCGCTTATCATTCGACGATTCCGACGATCATGTCGAGAACGCCTGAGCATGCGACGTTCGACGAGCTCGCTCCAGTGGCGGCTCACTGATATGTGCGGAATATTCGGCATTTTCGGAAATGACCACGCTGCAGCAATGACCCATCTGGGTCTTTATTCGCTGCAGCATCGCGGACAGGAATCCGCTGGCATCGTCGCCGTCGATCGCGAGTTGGGTGTCAAAGCGATCAAGCGGATGGGTCTGGTGGCGGATGCCTTCGCCGCTCCCGATGTGGCGAACCTGCGTGGCGATATAGCGATTGGCCACACGCGTTACAGCACCGCCGGGTCTTCGACGATCGAAAACGCGCAGCCGGTCGTGGCGCGATTTCGCGATGGACACATCGCCCTCGCCCACAATGGAAATCTCACCAACGCCAGCGAGCTGAGGCGCGAGCTGGAGGATGCCGGTTCGATCTTCTCCTCCACGATGGACTCGGAAGTTCTGGTGCACAGAATGGCTCGCTCGCCGGCCACGAAGCCCGAAGAGCAACTTGCTGACGCGCTAAAGGGCGTCGAGGGCGCGTACTGTCTGGTCGTCATCGTCGGCAACACGCTGCTTGCCGCGCGTGACCCGCGCGGGTGGCGCCCGTTGGTGATGGGCCGTCTCGGCGACGCGACAATCTTCGCATCGGAGAGCTGCGCTCTCGACCTGCTCGGCGCGACGCTCGAGCGCGAAGTTGCGCAGGGCGAGATCATCGCCGTCGACCTCGATGGCGTGCGCTCCATCTCGCCACTCGAGAAGCAGGAATCGAGGAAGTGCGTCTTCGAATACGTGTACTTCTCGCGTCCCGACAGTCAGGTCTTCGGCGGCTCGGTTGACAGGGCCAGGCGCGAGCTCGGTCGTCGGCTCGCACGTGATTTTCCTGCCCCGACAGCGGACCTCGTCTTCAGCGTTCCCGATTCATCCAACTCGGCGGCGCTTGGGTTCGCCGAGGAGTCGGGCTTGCCACTCGAGCTGGCGTTGATCAGAAATCACTACGTCGGGCGCACGTTCCTGCAGCCGACCCAGGCGGGACGCGATGCGAAAGTGAAAGTGAAATACAACGCCGTGCGCGAAGTTCTGCGCGGCAAGAGTGTGGTGATGGTGGACGATTCGATCGTTCGCGGGACCACCACACGCGGCCTGGTGAACATGGTGCGGGCTGCCGGCGCGAGAGAAGTTCATTTGCGCGTCAGCTCGTCACCGGTGACTGGTCCCTGCTACTATGGCATCGATACGCCCACGCGCGAGGAGCTCATAGCTGCCAACATGAGTATCGAGGAGATTACGCAGCAGGTTGGCGCGGACACACTTGGATACCTGACGCTCGACGGAATGCTGGAGTCGGTACCGGGCGGTCCCGAAGGCTTCTGCCACGCCTGCTTCTCCGGCGATTATCCGACGCCGCCACCCGCCGACCCGGAGAAGCTCCGCTTCGGCTGTGGCTGCTAACGAGGCTTATGCCACAGGCGGTTTTCTTCTTCGGCAACGGCACGGCCGAAGGGACGCGCGACATGATGAACGTCCTCGGCGGCAAGGGGGCGAATCTCGCCGAGATGACGAATCTCGGCGTTCCCGTCCCGCCCGGTTTCACAATCGCGTGCAGCGAGTGCATTGAGTACCTGAACAGCGGAAAGTATTCCGACAAGCTGCGCGCCGAAGTCGAAGGCAACATCGCCCGCCTCGAGGAAGTAACGGGCAAGAAGCTCGGGGATCCGAAAAACCCGCTGCTGGTCTCGGTGAGGTCCGGCGCTCCCGTCTCCATGCCTGGAATGATGGAGACGATCCTCAATCTCGGGCTGAACGATCGTGCCGTCGCTGCTCTCGCCGAGCAGAGTCTGAACCCAAGGTTCGCGTACGATTCGTACCGACGATTCATTCAGATGTACTCGAGCGTCGTCCTCGGCGTCTCGACGCACGACTTCGAGCATCTGCTCAAAGCGAAGCGGATGACCGCCGGCGTTC
>JBKOVX010000407.1:0-1975 GCA_046724115.1 Gemmatimonadota bacterium
GTGCGCCGCTCACCGGCGATCCATCGGGCGAGCTGAGTTTTATTCGCAGCTCCGTGCGCGTGTCCTGTGCGCGCAGGCTGGACACCGCCGCGCCCGACGCGAGGATACCAAGTGCCGCACCAAACAGAACTACGCGACGTCGCATGCGCCTGCTTGAATCAACTGCGTGGGCTTTACCGCCGTGCTGCACCTCCCGCCTCCCGCTTCCCGCCTCCCGCTCCGCGATCAGCTGCCCGGATTGAGCTTGAGGATGGCGTCGCCGGACATCATGTACATCTCACCAGCGAAGTCTAACCCGAAGGATGTGACGGAGCTGTTGGTGAGCCCCCAATCCTTTTGATCCACCGCTGCACCATTCTGGAGTCTGAAGCTCTTGAGAAAGCCGGCGCAATAGTCGGAATAGAAATAGTGGCCGCTAATGCCAGGAATCGCGCTGCCGCGATAGACGTACCCGCCGGTGATCGAGCACGGGCCGTTGTGGCCGTAGTCGATGATGGGCATGGTCAGTCCCGTCTGACTGCACGTGGATGCGTTGTAGCAGCTGGCGCCTTCCATGATGTTCCAGCCGTAATTCAAGCCGCCGCTACTGGTGGGCTCGACGTCCACTTCTTCGTGCGCGTCCTGTCCGACATCCGCTATGTAAAGGAGGCTGGTGGTCGGATCGAAGGCGTAGCGCCACGGATTTCTAAGACCCTTTGCCCACACTTCACCGCGATGATTGGCCTGTCCCACGAAAGGATTGTCGGCGGGGATGGCGTAAGGATCCCCGTGGTCGACATCGAGACGCAGCAGTGATCCGAGGAGTGAATTGAAGTTCTGCCCGTTGCCAAGCGGGTCGCCGCCGCCCCCACCGTCGCCGAGTCCGGCGTAGAGCATCCCATCGGGTCCGAAGGTCACCAGGCCGCCGTTGTGATTGCTGTAAGTCGAGTGGGGCGCCGTGATAATGAGCTTGGACGTCGTCGGATCGGCAACCTCCGGATTCGATGTCGTCGTGAATCGCTCGATCCTGATGTCGCCGTTCGTTTGTGTGGTGAAGTAGACGTAGAAGTAATGATTCGTGGCGTAGCTCGGGTGAAACGCGACGCTCAGCAACCCGCGCTCCCCGCCGCTAAGGACGCGACTTCTGATGTCGAGGAAAGGCGTTGTCTGCAGCACGCCGTTGCGAATTACTCTGATTCGCCCAGCCTGCTCGACGACGAAAATCCTGCCGTCGTTGAGAGGTTGGGTCAGAAATACCGGCGCGGTGAGTCCACTGGAAATGAACGGATCGAGCTTGAGCGTGAGGCCGGGTGGCAGACCGCCATCGCCGGGTCCGGCAGAATCGGAGTGACAAGCGAGCGCCAGTACGGCTACGCTCGAGCCCAACAGACGAATCATGCGTGAGATCATCGCGCACTCGCTGAGATAGAGGGGATTACGAGCCGTGTATATTTCCGACGACATTTCACCGACCCGCGCAACTCACATGCCCCGAAAAGCTACCTCATCTCGCCGCGAACGCGCGCACCGGGATTTTTTGCAGATCCCCGACTTCTCCGCAAAGGAGCTGGAAAAGCTCTTCGCGCTCGCTGAAAGGATGCGCGCCGGGAAGTACACGAAGAAGCCACTCGCCGGAAAATCGCTGGCGATGATCTTCATGAAGTCATCGACGCGCACGCGCGTCTCCTTCGAGGTCGGAACCTGGCAGCTGGGCGGGCACGCGCTGTTCCTTTCGCCGCGCGACGTCCAGCTCGGCCGCGGCGAGCCGATCGCCGACACCGCGCGCGTCCTTTCACGCTACGTCGACGGCATCATGATCAGAACCTTCGCGCACTCGGAGATCGAAGAGCTGGCGAAGTACGCGGACGTGCCGATCATTAACGGACTCACGGACCTCGTTCATCCGTGTCAGGTCCTCGCCGACCTCCTTACCGTCAGACAATTCCTCGGCGGCTACAAGGGTAAGCGCATCGCCTGGATCGGCGACGGCAACAAC
>JBKOVX010000257.1:0-7531 GCA_046724115.1 Gemmatimonadota bacterium
TTACTAATCCGAGCTGCGCGTCAGGCTGGCGCACAAACTCGAGTGAAAACCGTATGATCGCGTAGCCGATGAGGAAGCAGCTCGTGATCAGACCCGGGCGATAGAATCCGCGCGCGCGAGCAACGCTGTCGATCCACGAGAGAAGGGCGCCGAGTATCAGGCCTTCACCGATAGCCTCATAGAGCTGCGACGGATGCCGCGGCACATGCTGGGGATCGGTTGGAAAGATCATCGCCCACGGCACGTTCGTCGGCCTTCCATACAACTCGGCGTTGATGAAATTCCCGAGGCGGCCAAAGAACAAGCCGGGCGTGCCACAGACAGTAATGAGATCGGCGAGCTCCAGCATCGGATAGCGATAACGGCGCGCGAAGAGCGCAGTCGCGATCGCCATCCCGGCAATTGCGCCGTGGAACGAAAGACCACCGCGCCAGATCGCAAATACCTGCGCGGGATGGGCTGCATACTCTCCCCTGCCGTAGACGAGCACATAGACGACGCGAGCTCCGATGATCATGCCGGCCGCGAGGTACCAGATCAGATTGTCGAGGTCGGCGCGGGTCATTCTGGCGCGACCCGTCGCGGCGCGTTTCAGCACCAGCCAGTAGCCCAGCGCGTAGCCGATCACGTACATCACGCTGTACCAGCGGAGTGCGAATGGTCCGAAGGACACTATCGTAGGAGGAATACGTGGGTACGGAATTACCATTCGATGGCCCTATGTCTCGGTGAGGGTGGCACTTAGGTCTCCGCCGTGGCAATTTTCCACGTTCCATGAAGCGTGAAGATGCCCTCGACTACCACTCGTCCGGCCGGCCCGGAAAGATCGCGGTAGTCCCGACAAAGCCTCTAAACAACCAGCGCGATCTCGCCCTCGCCTACTCCCCCGGAGTAGCGCTCCCCTGCCTCGAGATCGAGGCTAATCCCGAGGACGCTTACAAGTATACAGCGAAGGGCAATCTGGTCGCCGTCGTCACCAACGGCACCGCCGTCCTCGGCCTCGGCAACATCGGCGCGCTGGCGGGGAAGCCGGTGATGGAAGGAAAGGGGAACCTCTTCAAGCAGTTCGCCGATCTTGACGTCTTCGACCTCGAGGTTGGCTCCGAGGATCCTGATGACGTGATCAGGTTCTGCCAACTGCTGGAGCCGACCGTCGGCGGAATCAATCTCGAGGACATCCGCGCACCCGATTGCTTCTACATCGAAGAGACCTTGCGGAAGACGATGAAGATTCCCGTCTTCCACGACGACCAGCATGGAACAGCAATCATTTCCGGCGCAGCGCTGCTGAATGCGCTGGAGATCGTCGGCAAGAGAATCGAAAAGATCCGCGTCGTTTTCTCCGGCGCCGGCGCGGCGGCGATATCGACTGCGGAGCACTACGTGCGACTGGGAGTTCCGCGCGAAAACATTTTGCTGACCGATCGGCAGGGAGTGATCTACGAGGGGAGGGCCGGCGAGCTCGACCCATACAAGGCGAAGTTCGCCAACAAGACCAAGGCGCGCACGATCGCGGATGCGCTAAACGGCGCTGACGTCTTCGTCGGGCTCTCGGTCGCCGGCGCGATAACCGGCGAGATGGTGGCGAAGATGGCAAAGAAGCCGATCGTCTTCGCGCTTGCCAACCCCGAGCCCGAGATCCTTCCCGACCAGGTGCGCGCCGTGCGGTCGGATGCGATCATCGCCACCGGACGCAGCGATTATCCGAATCAGGTCAACAACGTCCTCGGCTTCCCGTTCATCTTCCGCGGTGCGCTGGACGCCCGTGCGACGCAGGTCAACGAGGAGATGAAGATGGCGGCGACACGCGCTCTCGCCGCGCTGGCAAAGGAGGACGTGCCGGAGAGCGTCTCCCGACTGTACGGCCTGCGCTCGGTGAAATTCGGGCCGGAGTACCTCATCCCCTTCCCGTTCGATCCGCGCGTCCTGCTGTGGGTGGCGCCAGCGGTGGCTTGGGCAGCCGTCGCAAGCGGCGTTGCCAAGCAGATGATCGACCTCGAGAACTACCGCGAGCAATTGGAGGCGCGGCTGGGTCGCGCGCGCGGGATCATGCGCGGGATCATCAATCGCGCGGTGCGCGATCCGAAGCGAATCGTTTTCCCGGAAGGCGAAGAGCCGAAAATCATTCGAGCCGGGCGGATGATCGTCGACGAGGGCATGGGTTCACCAATTCTGCTCGGCCAACGCGACGTCATCGAGCGAATCGCGGACGAGAACCACATCTCGCTGCGCGACATCGTGATCGACGATCCCGCCAAATCCGTGAAGCGCGACAAGTACGCGGATTATCTATGGCAGCGGCGGCAGCGCAAAGGACTCAGCCACGGCGAAGCGCATCAGCTCCTTTTCAACGGGAATTACTTTGGATCCGTAATGGTTGCATGTGGCGACGCCGACGCCCTCCTCTCCGGCGTCGGGATGCATTACCCGGAAACAATCCGCCCCGCTCTCCAGGTTATTGGGGCGCATCCAAAGGCCGAGATCGTGAGCGGCCTCTATATGCTCGTATTCGAGAAGCACGTTATCTTCTGTGGAGACACCACGGTCAACATCGATCCAACGGCGGAGCAACTGGCGCAGATTGCCTACTCTGCCGGACGGATCGTTCGCACTTTCGGCATCACGCCGAAGATCGCGATGCTGTCGTTCTCCAATTTCGGGTCGGTCCGCCATCCCGAAGCGGAGAAAGTCGCGAAAGCAGTCGCGATTCTGCGGAAGCGCGACCCCGCGCTGGTGGTGGACGGCGAGATGCAGGCGGACACGGCAATGGACGAGAACATCCTCCGGCTCGGCTATCCGTTCAGCGTGCTAAAGGAACGGGCGAACGTACTGATATTTCCGAACCTGAGCGCCGGAAATATCGCCTATAAGCTGCTCCACCATCTTGGCGGGGCGACGAAAATCGGTCCGATCCTGCTCGGTATGAATCTTCCCGTGCACGTACTCGAGCAGGGGGCGGACGTACAGGACATTGTGAACATGGCCGCCGTTGCCGTGATCGATGCGCAGCAGCGGATAAGTGAGGGGAAGGCGACGTAATGGCAACCCATGTAAGACCGCAGCGTCATGCGAGCTCCGCGACTTCCAGGACGAAGTCCGCCGCGGCAGAAAACGCCAACGATTTGAGCAAACAAGGTCTTTCCCCTCGCGGGAAAGTCCATTGGAATCTGATTGCGCCCGAGCTTTTTCAGGCGGCGGCTCGCCGTAATGAGGGCGAATTTGCCGACATGGGACCCTTTGTCGCTGTCACGAGCCCGCATACCGGCCGCTCACCCAATGACAAGTTCGTGGTGCGGGAGGGCACCTCCGAGAGGGATGTCGACTGGGGGAAGGTCAACCAGCCGATGTCACCCGACAAATACGAGCTGCTGATCAACGACGTGCGCGAGTATCTGAGCGACCTGCACGAGCTTTTTGTCGAAGATCTCTTTTGTGGGGCGGACCCAACATATCGGTTGTCCGTGCGCTACATCTCGCCCAACGCCTGGCACATGGCGTTCGTGCGAAACATGTTCATTCGTCCGGACATCACTGAGCTCCCGACATTCGACCCGAACTTTACGGTGCTGCACGCGCCTGAGTTCCAGGCCGATCCCACCCGCCACGGCACGAAGTCGTCGACATTCATCGTTCTGAACATCGCCGAGCGAACGATTCTGATCGGGGGAACGCGCTACGCCGGCGAGCTGAAGAAGGCAATGTTCACCGTCATGAATTACCTGCTGCCGAAGCACGGTGTTCTGTCGATGCACTGCTCCGCAAACCTGGGCAAAGGCGGAGACACGGCGCTCTTCTTCGGACTTTCGGGCACCGGCAAAACTACTCTCTCCGCCGTGCCCGATCGCGGCCTGATCGGAGATGACGAGCACGGCTGGTCGAATGAGGGAATCTTCAATTTCGAGGGCGGCTGCTACGCGAAGGTGATCAACCTCTCGCCGGAGAGTGAACCCGATATCTATCGTACGACGCAGATGTTCGGCACAGTGCTGGAGAACGTCGTGCTCGATCCAGCCACCAAGAAAGTCCGCTTCGCCGACCAGTCGATCACCGAGAACACGCGCGCCTCTTATCCGCTGAACTACATCCGCAACTATGTAGAAGCGGGCCGCGGTGGACATCCGAAGAACGTGATCTTCCTCACCGCCGATGCATTCGGAGTGTTGCCACCGATAGCGAAGCTCACGCCCCAGCAGGCGATGTACTATTTCCTGTCCGGCTATACCGCGAAGGTTGCCGGCACGGAGAGAGGCGTGAAGGAGCCGCAGCCCACCTTCAGCGCATGCTTCGGCGCTGCGTTTCTCGTCTGGCACCCGACGAAATACGCCAGGATGCTAGGCGATCTTCTTCGCCGGCACAAATCGAACGTCTGGCTGATCAACACTGGCTGGAGCGGCGGGCCGTACGGAACCGGCAAGCGCATCAATCTCAAATACACGCGGGCGATAGTGAATGCCGCGCTCGCCGGCGCGCTCGACAAGGTGAAGACGCAGGCAGATCCCGTGTTCGGCCTCGCGGTGCCGGTGGAGATCGACGGAGTACCGAGCAAGGTCCTGACTCCGCGTGCAACCTGGTCCGATCCCGCATCGTATGACGCGCAGGCGAAGAAACTGGCGGGAATGTTTCGCGAGAACTTCGAGAAGTTCGGCAACGTGGAGGCGGCAACGAAGAACGCCGGCCCGAAGGCCTAACGCCGACCGAGCGAGGCAAGCGGGGCGTGCGCTTCGAGATTCTGCGCGACCCACTCTGGAACAACATCCGCGTCGACGATCTCACCCTCGAGCTCGTCGACACCGAGGTCTTTCAGCGGCTGCGATACGTCCGCCAGCTTGGCTGGACGTACCTGGTATATCCAGGCGCCACGCACTCGCGATTCGAGCACGCACTTGGGACGTATCACCTTTCGCGACGAACGCTGGCGCTCCTTTGCGAAGCCGAAGACGCGATCTCGATAAGCGAAGATGAGCAGACCATTGTCCGGTCGGCTGCCCTCCTCCACGATGTAGGTCACTATCCGTTCTCGCACGCGCTGGAGGAGATCGGAGCGCTCCACCACGAGGATGTTGCTCGGCCTCTCATCACTGACGGCGCTGTTGCCGCGCTCCTTTCTTCACGAGTCGGCGAAGACGCTCCGCGTAAGGTCTTCGATCTGATTCGCGGTCGCAGCGCGAGTCCGCTCCAGGGGCTCATCTCCGGCTCTCTCGATCTGGACAAGATCGAGTACCTGAAGCGCGACGCCTTCATGTGCGGCGTGCCCTACGGCGAGATCGACGTCGATCGACTCACCAACTCTCTTGTCATCGTCGACGACCCCGATAGCGGGGCGAGATCGTTGGGCGTGCGGGAGAAGGCGCTATCAGCACTCGAGTCCCTCCTGTTTGCCAAGTATCAGATGTACCGCAACGTCTACTGGCATCACGCCGTCCGCAGTGCGACGGCGATGTACAAGCGACTCGTCGAGGATGCCGTGAGCGGCGGGGCAGTCGACGTGGAGTCAATGGCGCGTCACACCGATGAAGGGCTCATGCATCGGATCGAAACCGAAAAGCCAACACCACTGCTGGCGGCGCTCAAGGAGCGCAGACTCTACAAGCGCGCCGCGGAGTGGCCGGCCGCCGAGCTCGATGTCGATAAGGTCGAATGGATCGCGACCGATAGAAGGCGAGTCGCTGAGACAGAGAATGAGCTGGCAAAGGAGCTCAAACTGGGGCCGGGCGAGCTGCTGGTGGACTATCCGGTCAAGACGCAAATGCTCGGGCTCGACATTCCAGTGCTGAGACGAAATGGGAACGTCGAGCGGCTAACGGGCGAAGGCTGGACCGGCACGATCAATCTTCCGTCGCTGTCGGAGGATTTGTACAGGAGCGCACGCTGGCTCCGCGTCTTCACCGCCCGGCGGACGAAGCTCGAGCCGCGCCGAATTCTCGACGTGCTGGAACGATCGCGCTGACGACGCGATATAACATGCATGCAGCGTTCGAGACTATTCATCGCTGCGGCCGGCGTCTTTCTGGTTGCCGACTGCACGATTCCCATGGCTGGTGCCGCGCCAGCGACCACGTCGTCGTCGCCGGCTCCAAGCTCATATAGCGCTACCGAATCGCGGATCTTCGATCTCATCAACCGGCAGCGGCAGCGCCAGGGACTGAAGCCGCTGGTATTCAATCGTGAGCTCGATCGGATGGCGAAGATCCAGGCCGAGAACATGGCGCGCTTCCAGAAAATGGCGCACACGATTCCCGACGCGAGTCTGCCGACATTGGGCGATCGCGCGAGGTACGTCGGCTACGGCTACAGTCGCCTCGCGGAGAACGTCGCGCTCGGCTATCCGAGCGCTGAGACGGTTGTCGAAGGGTGGATGAACTCCCGTGGCCACCGCCAAAACATCCTCGACGGTGCAGTGGTGGAGACGGGAATCGGGATTGCTCGTTCGGCGGCGGGAGGGGTCTACTACTGTCAGGTATTCGGGCGGCGGCTGTAACTGCGAGCAGCGCACTAACAGCCAGTCCGAACTGCGAGCTAGGTACGAAGTTCGAACTGACTGAGACGAAATCGCGCCGAGCCATGCGCGTGTTCATGGTCTTTTTTTGCAGACCGTCGCGGGCAATCCGCATTAGGCTCGCCGTTCGGACTTAGATCGCAGTCCGGGCTGGATGTTAGGCCGCTGCTCGCAGCAGTTAGTCCGCGATTTGGTAACACAACGCCCCAGTTTACTGCCCGTTTCCCACAGTGTAACTAGTTGGTAGTGAACAAGTTAGAATGTTACACTGGATGAGGTTGGAAAATGTGACCTTGGGGTGCCAAAAACAGTCCTTTTGGCATGAGCCGACTCACGTTCGCAGCCTCGCTCCTGCTGGCAGCCAGTAGCTCATCTCTCGCACAGCAGGCTTCTTTCACAGCCACCGACACCGGTCCCGCTCCCGAAGTCATCTTCGAGACGAAGGATGCCGCTGTCGTCACGGCTGGTCTTGCGCCTTTGTCCAAGACCGACGTTCGCAAAGGCGAGCGCGAAGTCAGAATCTGGTACTCCGGATTCGGGAACCCGCAGTACCTGGTGATCATTCGCCAAAACGGCGCCAATGTCACGGGCAAGCTGATGCTGTGGTGGGATCAGTACTACGAGTCGTCTCCCGCGTCGGCCGATGTTCGCGTCGACAACTTCGTCCGCAACAACTACGACTGCGGCCCGATCGCCAAGCGTGACTCCCATTTTGGCGAGGATCGCTGGATAAGCTCCACCTGCGAAGCCAAGATCAAGGGCTCGCCGGATTGGAAGGCATTCCTTGCCGAAGTCGAGGCGCACGCCCTTCCCCAGAGCACTGCCGCCACGGCCGACGATCAGTCGGACAGCGAGAACTGGGGAATCACCGTCGAGCGTAAGTCGGGCGCCAATTACGGCGCGTCACACTACAAGACGGCGCTGAGCCTTGGCGCGCCCGAGCCAGGCCGCGGCCCGAAGTTGCAGGACATGGTGAACGCGCTCGCGGCTACGGCCCGTCGCACGTCGTCGGTCGCTAAGCAATAAGTCAAGGCG
>JBKOVX010000347.1:0-2956 GCA_046724115.1 Gemmatimonadota bacterium
GCCGAAACCACCCCGATGTCGCAACGACCCTGAACAACTTGGCGGCTGTGTACAAATCGCAAGGTCGCTATGCCGAGGCAGAGCCGATATATAGGCGTGCGGCTACGATCTTTGAGGCCGCGCTTGGGCTGGCGCATCCGAAAGCTGCTACGTGCCGGAGGAACTACGAGGCGCTTCTCCGCGAAGTGGCAATGGGACGATGTCGCTGGCAAAAATAACCGTGGATAACCGACGTGCCTTCGAGAGGACCCTCGATCTGCCTATCAGGCAGTTTTAGCATCTCTCCCGACTTGGTTTTGGAGGCATCACTCCGATTCTTGAGGGCGGCGGCGTGGCGTTGGGCGAGATTACCATGCAATCAAGCACTGCCAACGCGGCGTCCCTTGTAGGCCGGAAATGAGCTATCTGTGGCTAAAGCGTGTGGACGCTGGCATTCCGCTGGAGCTGTGTAAGTGAAGCAACTCGCTGCTCATGCAAACGAGCGGTGAGGCTAGGTCCGGCGCTCGAACGGGCGGACGATGTCGGTCGCGAACCGCTCGAGCTGCTCGAGGTCGTAGTCGCAGGTGGCCAGGACCATGTCCTGGACGCCCGCCGCCGCGAGATCCCGGATCCGCTCGACGATCTCTCGCGTCGTCCCGAGGAAATACGATTGCTGGAGATTCTCGAACGTCCGATGCGTGCCCATCACGCGCTCGAAGATCGGGCGCTGCAGCGAGAGCGCCTTCTCGCGGTCGCTGGTGTCGACCAGTGGAGGAAGTTCAGGTGACCGTACCGCAGCGAATTCGGGTCGCGTCCGATCTTGGCGCAGTGCTCGCGGATCGCGCGGACGTCGTCCTTGACCATCTGCTGGCTGCCGGCGGCCCGGGCGAGCCAGCCGTCGGCGCCGGCGATCCGGTTCAGCACCGCGGGCACGACGTAGGGCTTGTCGGGCGAGAGCGAGGTCTGGATCTTCGAGCCCCCGCCCACCCACAGCTCGGGAACGCGCGGCAGTAACGGCTCGATCGTCACGTGCTGGAAGCGGTAGTAGCGGCCCTCGAAGGTCACGTCGCGCTCGGTCAGGAGACGGCGGAGCGCCGCGATGATCTCGTCGGTCCTCCGACCGCGCTCCGAGAGCTTCATGCCGAGCGTTTCGAACTCGTGCTGGTCCCAGCCCGGCCCGATCCCCAGCACGAAGCGGCCGCCGGACAAGAACCAGAGCGTCTGGATCTCGCGCGCCAAGATGACCGGGTGATAGTACGGGGCGATCAGGAGCCCGGTCGCCAGGCGGATCCGCGACGTGACGCTGGCGGCGTGAGCGAGGCAGAGTAGCGGCGACATCCACACGGTGCCGTAGAGGCCGGGCGCTTCGAGGAAGTGCTCGGCCACCCACAACGCATCGAATCCGAGCTCTTCGGCTTTGCGCGCGAACGCCTTCACGCGCGCCGCCTGATCCAGGCGCAGATCCCGCCACGCGAACGTCGGGAGGTAGACGCCGAATCTCATCGCGCCGAGAGTCTACATGGTTTTCGACTTGACGACGGTAGCGCGCGAATCCTTGGAAGCACTTCGCCGCTTGCGGCCTCGAGGATCCCGCCCGTACACTTTGCGGCACGACGGTGTGACGGGAAAAGCGACCCCGACCCACCCAGGTCGGACGGCGGACATACGGGAGGTCAGCGATGCGATGGCAGATGGGCAGGCGAAGCGACAACATCGAGGATCGGCGCGGGATGCCGGTCGGGCGCGGAGCCGCCGTGGGTGGCGGCATCGGCACCCTGGTGCTCGTGCTCCTCGCCATGTACTTCGGCGTCGATCCGAGCGTGATCTTGCAAGGAACCGACCCGGGCGACTCGCGGCCCGCGCCGAGCGTTCAGCAACGGCCGGGCGGCGATGATCAGCTGCGCGATTTCGTCTCGGTCGTCCTCGCCGACACCGAAGACACGTGGCGCGAGCTCTTCAAACAGATGGGCCGGCAGTATCAGGAGCCGAAGCTCGTGCTGTTCAGCGGCGCCGTGCAGTCGGCATGCGGCTTCGCGCAGGCGGCCGTCGGGCCGTTCTACTGTCCGGGGGACAAAAGGGTCTACATCGACCTGTCGTTCTATCGCGACCTGCGCGAGCGCATCGGGGCGTCCGGCGACTTCGCGCAGGCTTACGTGATCGCGCACGAGGTCGGCCACCACGTGCAGAACCTGCTCGGGATCGCCGAGCGGATCCACTCGGCGCAAGGCCGGCGGAGCCAGACCGAGGCCAACGCGTTGCAGGTGCGCATGGAGCTCCAGGCCGACTGCCTGGCCGGTGTCTGGGCCAGCAACGCCCAGCGCGCTCGCCAGATTCTCGAGGCCGGCGACATCGAGGAAGGTCTGAACGCCGCCTCCGCCATCGGCGACGACCGTCTGCAGCGGCAGTCCCAGGGCCGCGTGGTGCCGGAGTCGTTCACGCACGGCAGCTCCGCCCAGCGCGTGCGCTGGTTCAAGCGCGGGATCGAGACGGGCGACCCGGGCCAGTGCGACACGTTCACCGCCGCCAAGCTCTGAGCAAAGAGCCACACGGCGCCGTGGTGTCCCCCGTGTCCTTGACACTGCCCGCGCCGGCCGCCTACATTGCCTGGCAACTCGGAGCAGCATGAGAGGAGACCGCCGATGGCGGCTCGCCGGTTCACGCGTCGGACGTTCCTCAAGACCGCGGTCGCCGCCACCGGGCCGTTCGTCTTCACGCCGGCGCGCGCCCAGGGATTCAACTGGAAGCGCTTCCAGGGCAAGGAGCTCTTCCTTCTCCTGACCAAGCATCCGTTCATCGACGTGCTCGAGAAGCACATTCCCGAGTTCGAGTCGCTCTCCGCAATGAAGGTGAAGTGGGAGACGCTTCCGGAGATCCAGGCCCGGCAGAAGCTGACCGTCGAGATGACCGCGAACTCCGGCGGGATCGACGCGTTCTTCACCTCGCTCCACGTCGAGAAGAAGCGCTTCTGGAAGGCGGG
>JBKOVX010000206.1:0-5008 GCA_046724115.1 Gemmatimonadota bacterium
AGTCGATCCAGCGCAGGAGTTCCTCGACTCACCGCGGTCGCGCTTCAACGTCAGCGCCTCGGGCACGGCGACAGTCGGGGGACGTGCGACTCACGCGGTGGTACTGACGCCCAAGCGAAGCAATACGGCCTTCACTAGCGCAAAAGTCTGGATCGACGACGCCGATTCTAGCATCAGGCAATTCGATGTCGAGACGGCGAACGGACTGAAGCGGCACGTGGTGATCACGAGCTTCACGGCGAATCCGCAGCTAAGTCGGTCGACTTTTCAATTTGCGGTTCCCAAGGGCGCAAGAATCGTAGATCAGGCTACGGCGAGCCAATAGCGGGAGGCGGGAGGCGCGAGGCGGGAGGCGAACTTAAATCTGTCTCGGCGCGCCTCGAGCTACCTGGCCGGCCTCACCAGGCCCGCGACCGCGGCGAGTTTTTTCGGGTCCACCCCGCGCCGCTGGGCGATTTCCACCGCTGCCGTCGAGAGTGAGCGATAAACCTCGAGCGCGGCGTCGTGGCCCTGCAGCGCCCGAAGATGCTTGGCGACCGTTTCCGCGTCCCCGCGCACGACGGGACCGGTCAGCGCGTCGTCGGGCAGCGCCTGCTTCATGTTCGCCAACGCACCCGCCATCAGACTTTCCACCGCCTGGTACGCGCTGGCGTCGGGGATGCCGATATCGTGCAACAGATGCCCTGCAACTGATGCAAGGACCACCGGAAAATTCGAGGAGATCACTGCCGCGGCATGATACGCCGGCTTTTTCCCGGGTGGTATCTCGAGCGTTCGGGCTCCGAGATGACCCGCCAGGCGACGCGAGGCGTTTTTTGCCGCGTTCTCGCCGTCGATCCCGATCCATGCCTTTCGCAGGAGCTCGGCGGACGTCTCGGGGTCAGTGAAGGGAACGAGGGGGTGGAAGGTGCCTCCTGGGAATCCCGCTTCGGACAAAGCGCGCAAACCGCCGGGCTCGGCAATCGCCGAGGTATGAAGAACGACGGATCCGCGCGAGATGCGCCCATCACCAGCGGCAACAGCGACCTCGTCGATAGCTTCGTCGAGCTGGGGGTCGCGCACGCAGACGAGCACGACGTTCGCCTTCGCCGCATCGCGGGGGATGTTGCCGCTGGACGTCGCAACTCCAGACGGGCGCTTACCGTGTAAGCCAACAACCTCGACCCCTGATGCGCGAAAGGCGCGGAAGAGTCCGCGCCCAACGTGTCCGGGCCCGATGATGAAGACCCGTTCGCTCACCGGTCCGCCCCTCCTCCGTCATCGCCGACGCTATCGGCGTCAACCGTGGGCGCCTGTGCCATCGCTCGCCGCAGCAGGTCGTGTTCCGACTTGGCGCCGTGCGCAAGCTCGAGGGCTTTCTGCAGCGTCTTGTCGACCGATGCGCGTCGACGGAATTCCGCGTCGGGGCCAAAAACGTAGCGCGCGATCTCGAACCCCATCACACGCGATACGAGCGGCTCGGCTTCGTCGTATACGGAGCGAGAAATGTCGACGCCCCGCGACTTCATCCTGTTCCAGACTTCGTCGCGCATCGCCGGCGTTATCACGAAATCCTGTGAGCTGATGCTGCGATTCGCCTTCAGAAAGAGCGCATAGTCAGTCACCGCATCCCGGAAGTGCGACGCGTTGGAGCCGAGCGCCCGCATGAAATTCGTCTCCACGAGCGGAGTGGTGCTGTCGCCCGCGATTACGTCGGGCGTGATTCCGCCGCCGCCGTAGACGATTCGGCCGCCGTCGGTATGGTACCGCTCGCGTGGTGCGGGAGCGGGATCATCGCCTTCATCTTCGCTCGGTTGCCGACGCGTTATCGATCGCCCTACGGTAGTGAACCAGCGCGCCGTCGTGATCTTGAGTCCTCCCTGATCGCCGAACGGGATCACGCTCTGCGCGCTGCCCTTGCCGTAGGTCGGCGTTCCAACGAGCACCGCCCGATCGTGGTCCTGCAGCGCTCCCGCGACGATCTCGGCAGCGCTAGCGCTGCGACCATCGACGAGAACGAGTAGTGGCAGATCGGGCCAACGCTGCTGCGCGGTGTCGGCGTAGTCGCGGTTCGCTTCCGGAACGCGGCCGCGCATGCTGACGATCTTCTGCCCCTGATTGAGGAAGAGATCGGATACCCTCACTCCCTGAGTCAACAATCCACCCGGGTTCGTCCGCAGATCGACGACGAGAGTTTTCATTCCGCGCGCGAGCAGGCCGTTGACGGCGGTGGTTACCTCCTTCGCCGTCGAATCACTGAACGCCTTGAGATCGATGTAGCCGATGCCGTCGCCAAGGAGCGACGCGCGGCGCACTGCGCTCTGATGAATCGTGGTGCGCTGGAGTCGAAACTCCAGCGGCGTGCTAATGCCCGGGCGCTCAACCTTCAGAGAAACCATGGTCCCTGGCTTGCCGCGCAGGAGCTTCGACGCTTCCTCGTTCGTCCACCCCTTCGTCGGTTTTCCCTCGATCTCGGTGATGCGATCACCCGGCTGCAGCCCCGCGCGCTCAGCTGGACCTCCAGGTAGCGGCGTGACCACGATCAGCCAGCCATCGCGCAGGTCAACCTCTACACCGAGCCCCGCATAGTTGCCGCTGGTGCTCTCGTTCAGGCGCGCGAATCGGTCGGGCGGAAGGAACGTGGAGTACGGATCCCGCAGCTCATAAAGCATTCCATCGACCGACTTCGCGTACAGCGCTGAATCACCGACGGTATCGACGTAGTCGTTCTGTACGCGGCGGAGGACGCTCTCGAAGAGGCGCGCCCCCTCAAACTCAGTGAACGTTCCGGTATGGGCGCCGCGCTGCAGCAGCCAGCCCCCCATAACCAGCGCGCCGAGAAGCGTTCCGGCGACGATCACGGTGCGAGCACGAGCGGAGGAACTGGGAAACCTGAGTCTCATTTATCGTTTAACTCTTGAGAGCGCCGAAAGGTTGCGGAAAGGCGGAGACGAGGTGTGTAACGATTCGCTGGTGAACGGTTTTTTCATCGCCGGTGCCGTCTATCAACTTGATTGGTCCGCACTCAGGATGGGAGTGCTGCCACTTGGGATCCGCGAACTGCCGAAAAGCGTTTCCGACCCGAGTGTGGAATTCGTCATCCGCGCGCTCCATCCGGTCACGCGCACCGCGTGCGTCAGCGCGTCCCAACCCTTCAGCCAGCGGCACGTCGATCAGCAGCGTTATATCCGGAACCAGGCCGCCGGTGGCCAGCCGGTTCGCCGCACGAATCTCTTCTTCAGGTAAGCCACGACCGAAGATCTGGTAGGCGTAGGTAGAAAGGAAAAATCGGTCCATGAGCACGACCCTCCCTTCCACAAACGATGGCAGAATTTCCCGTGCGATCAGCTCGGCGCGCGACGCCATGAATAGCAGCGCCTCCGTGGCGGCGGTGATTTCCTGCTCCGGGTGGAGCAGGATCTCCCGGATGTCGTCGCCGACCGGCGTTCCACCCGGCTCCCGCACGGCGATGCACGGGATTCCGGCGGTGGTTAATCGCTCGGCGAGGAGGCGGATCTGGGTCGTCTTGCCGGCGCCCTCCGCTCCTTCCAATACGACGAGGCGGCCGCGGCCCATCTAGGAAAGTGTGATGATCGGGCTCGCCGCGCCCTTCTTCATGCCGTCCATGATCCATTGGTTCACGCGCAGCATGAGCTTGTCGAAGTTTTCCTGAGCGGCGACGGCGCGCTGATACGCCGGCTGGGACTGAATCTTCTCGAGCATGTCGTCCAGCTTCTGCTCCATCTCAGGCGTCGGGTTCTCTCCGCGCTGGATCAGCTGCTGCGCCTCGCCGCGCAACCTTTCCATCTCCTGCAGCAGCGCCACCGCGTCATGGTCCTCCTGCAACGCTTCACTGCTGCGCTTCAGAGCCTGATACTCGGGACTCTGGCCGATCATCCGGCCGAGCTCCTTCCCCTTGTCTTCCAGCATTCTTTCTCCTTTCCGGATCTGCTATACGCGGCGCGCGAACACGAACCGCTCGCGCCCGGTAAGATCGAGCAGCACTTCGACCGCGGCATACCTCTCGTCGACCGCCACCATTTCAGCGACTGTCCCGGCGCGTCTGGCATCGACCTCGAGGGCGAGCAGCCCACCCGAGACGAGATGTTGAGGCGCCTGGCGAATAAGCGCCCGCGTCATCGCCAGTCCATCTTGCGGGGAAAGGAGCGCCAGGCTGGGCTCCCAGTCGCGAACATCGGCGGGAAGATCAGACAGCTCGGCAAAGCTCACGTAGGGCGGATTGCAGACGATCGCGTGCAGCGTCTCGCGCTTCAAAGGGGCAAGCAGCGAGCCGTGGCGAAACTCGACCGGCGACTTGAGCAGCTTGCCGAGCGACGCGGCATTCGCCGCCGCAACTTGGATTGCGTCGAGCGAGATATCCGTAGCAAAAACGCGATCGAACTCGCCCTCGAACGCAAGCGACAGGGCGATCGCGCCCGAGCCGGTTCCGATGTCCGCGATGCGCCGCGCTTTGGGATCGCAACGCTCGAGCACGCGCTCGACTAGGACTTCCGTCTCGACGCGAGGAATCAGCACGCGCTCGTCCACCTCGAGCGTCAGGTGACGGAATGAGGCTCTCCCGACCGCGTATGCCAGCGGCGCGCCCATCGCGCGTCGCATCGCGGCCCTGATTACCGCCTTGGCCACATCGGGCGATGCGTCGGCAACGGAATTAGCGGCCGCCCAGAATTTCGGCACGTCCAGAACGGCGGCGACGATTTCGCGCGCCTCACGCTGCGGCTCGGCGACGCCTTCCGACTCGAGCATCGACGCGCAACCCGCGAGGAGGTCGCCGATGGTGCCGATTGGGAGCGTGGTTGGAAAATATGGAGGACTGCTCTTATTCACCGAGCTTCTCCTCTACGTCAGCGACCTTGAGCGCGTCGATGAATGGATCGATATCCCCATCGAGAACTTTAGTCAGTTCGTGCAGCGTGAGATTGATGCGATGGTCGGTGACACGGTTCTGGGGATAATTGTAGGTCCGGATTTTCGCGGAGCGATCTCCGGTGCCCACCTGCGTCTTCCG
>JBKOVX010000175.1:0-6626 GCA_046724115.1 Gemmatimonadota bacterium
CGTTGAGGGCGTGCGAATTCACTGGCTTGGTACTACACCTAACGACTGTAACTGCGGCTCACTTCGCCTGCTTGCTCAGCTCCTCGCGGGCGATGGCGTTGATCGTACTGCCATCTGCCCGACCTTTGAATTGGGGGAGAACCTTTCCCATTACTGCCCCGATCTGTTTCGCACCACCGGCGATCGCCGCTTGCACCGCGGCCCGAAGCTCGTCCTCACTCACCTGCGCCGGAAGGTACTTCTCCAGCGCCGCGGCTTCGGCTGATTCCTTGTCAGCGAGATCCTTACGATTGCCCTTGATGTACATCTCGATCGATTCGCGCCTGCGCTTGATCGATTTGCGCAGCACGTCGATCACGTCGGCGTCCGTAGGATCGCGTCTCAGCTCGATCTTCTTGTTCTTGATCTCGGAGAGCACGGTGCCGAGGAGCAACGTGCCTGCCTTGTCCTGGGATTTACGAGCGGAATTGAGATCGCCCTGTAGCCGGGCGAGCAGCTCTGACATTCCCTAGACGTGGCGGGTGCGGCGGTTCTTACGCATCGCCGTGTTCAGCTTGCGCTTCCTGCGCTCGCTCGGCTTCTCGTAATGACGATGCTTGCGGAGATCGGAGAGTATGCCCGCCTTCTCGCACTTCTTTTTGAAGCGCTTGAGCGCGCGCTCAAAGTTCTCGTCATCGTGAATTATCACTTCCGACAAATTCTACTTCCCCCCTTCGTGGCGAATCTCTTCGCCGGTTTAGGCCAGACTTGTAAAGCTAGGCGTCGCAGCGGGTTGGGTCAAGCAAGATAGCAGCTTGTTATGGCGTTGTTGCGGACTGGTAAAACGGGATCAGCGCCGGTACGGCGGAGCGGGCTCTTCGGCTCTGAGATCTCGCGCTAGGTCACCTCGAATCGCGGTGAGGTCCTGACCATCGCTTTAATACCCGTCTATCTCCATCCGATTCGCTCGATGGTCATCGCCTGCGAGGGCCCGCTCCGCCTTCCCTTGGAGATGTGAGGTTCTACTCAGGCCGCGATCGCGCGTCAGTTTGCGCGGTTCTGCTTGACCCAACCCTGCGGCCACCGCACTCGCGCTCCGGCCTGCCCGGCACGTCCCGCCCCAAACGCGGGAAGCAGATATGCGCGCGTTGGGCGTTCGGCGCTGCGCGCCGGCGCTTCGCGTTGCGCCGGTTCAGATCTGTGCAGGAAGGCGCGGGTGTCCTCGCGGCGATGACCATCGAGCGAATCGGATGGAGATAAACGGGTATTAAAGAGACGGTTAGCACCTCACCGCGATTCGAGGTGACCCAGCGCGAGATCTCAGAGCGAAGAGGACACCCGCGCCGACCGCCAACCAGGATCCCAACAAAACGCCACCGCGAATGACGGACTAGCCCGGCGGCCAGGTCAGGTGACGGCCACCGAGAAGGTGGACGTGCAGATGATCGACGCTCTGACCACCGTCCTTGCCGGTGTTGATCACGGTGCGGTAGCCGGACTTGGCGATTCCTTCCTGGCGAGCAAGCGCCGCAGCGAGGGTCATCATGCGCCCGATGAGGTCGGAGTCGGTTACGTCGTCCAGTGAGGCGATGTGTTTTTTCGGGGCGATCAGGATGTGAGTCGGCGCCTGAGGATTGATGTCGCGGAAGGCGACGATTTCCTTGTTGTTGACGACCATTTTCGCGGGGATCTCGCCGCGGGCGATCTTGCAGAAGATGCAGTTCTGCGTGTCAGGCATTTGGCTGTCTCGACATTGCCAGCGACGCGGCCGCGATCGCGACTCCAGCGACACCGGCAGTCTCAAAACGTAGCGTGCTTTCGGTCAGCTTCACAGGGAGGAACGCGGCGCCGATGAAGACGTCGCGCTCTGCTTGCTCCATCCCGCCCTCCGGGCCAAGCGCGATCGTAACAGGGGATCGCATCGGAACGCCCGCCATCGGTTCCCCTTCCTTGTCCAGCATGACTCTCGTTCCAAGGGGCGCCGCGGCGACCGCGCGCTCGACTGTCGCCTCGGGAAAAATGTCGGGCAGCCAGCCACCGCCGCTCTGCACCAGCGCGGAAATCATCCGAGCTCTCACTTTCGCCTGGAAAGTCGAACCCTCTCCACGCGGCGACACGCTCTTCGATCTGCGCCAGATTACCGGCCGCCAGCTGCTCACACCCAGCTCCATCGCTTTCTCAGCGAGCCAGAGCATGCGGTCTCTGTCGGCGACCGGCGTCAACAGGTGGATGGGCGCGGGCCTCGGGATCTCGGAGATGTCGCTGACATCGACTAGCGCCGAGGTTTTGTTCGCCTTCACCAGCGTACCCACGGCCGCTTTGCCGGCGCCGTTGCGGAGCGCGACGTATTCGCCGACGCCAACTCGGGCGACCCGAATGTGGTGCGCTGCCTCATTGTTGAGATTGACGGTGCCGCCGACGGTGAACGCTTCGTCAGTGGTAAAGAACGTTGCTACCGGGGTGCGATCTGCACGCTCCACCAGAGTTCCTCCGTGTCTTCGCGTTCGATCGTCCAGCCACCAGATCGCAGTGCGGCAACCATCGCGTCACGCTCTTCAATCAGAATCCCGGAAAGAATCGCCTGACCTCCAGCGGACAGTGCATCCCTGATCGCCGGAAGCATTCCAAGCAGCACGGAAGAAATGATGTTCGCGAGGACCAGGCGCACCGGGGCTAGCAGCGGCAGGATGATCGTCGCGTCGCCTTCGATGATCTCAATCTGTTCGCTTACGCCGTTGGCGCGCACATTCTCTTCGGCGTTGCCGATCGAGTCATGATCGATTTCGACGGCGGCGGCGCGAGCCGCTCCCAGACGTACAGCAGCAATGGAAAGAACCGCGCTACCCGCACCCAGGTCGGCGACGACGTCGCCGGGTCGCACGACACCGTGCATCAACCGAATCGAGCCACGCGTCGTCGGGTGCTCCCCCGTTCCGAACGCCATCGCCGGATCGACGATTATGCTTTTGCGTGGATCGTACTCCGACGCGAGCCACGGCGGCGTGATGATCAGGTCGCCGACCTCCTGCGCGGACACGGAGGCTCGCCACTGCGAGTAATCAGAATCGGGGGCTTCGGCGATGGCGATCGCGGCGTGCGGATCGGCTTGCATCACCGCATCGCGGATGTCGGCGATGCGGGCGTCCGCCGGAAAATGGGTGACGACGATGGAACCATCTTCCTGAACTCCCTGCGATCCCGACTCGAACAGCGCCGCGATCACTCCGTCACGGTTCGAATCAGGAGTGATACGCAGAGAGATCCAGGCCATTAAGCGCCTAGTGACTCTCTAATCTTCGACCAGAGCCCCTTGGGCCGCGGCGCCGGAACCGTCTGCACTTCCGCGAGCCGGTTGATGAGCGTCTGCTCTTCCTCCGACAGGTTGTCGGGGGTCCAGAGCTGGAGTCTCACGTGCAGATCTCCGGTCGTGCTCGAGTTGATCCTCGGGAGTCCGCGACCACGAAGGTTGAAGACCTGACCGCTCTGCGTTCCCGCCGGCACCTGAAGACTCACGCTCCCGGTGACCATCGGCACATCGACGTTGGCTCCGAGCGCGAGCTGCGGGTAAGTCACCAGCACCTCGGTGTAGAGATCCTCACCGTCGCGCTCGAAGCGTGGATCTTCCTCGACCTCGAACACCACCAGAATGTCGCCACGAGGACCACCGCGCGGGCCGACGTTCCCCACCCCGCGCATCGTCATGTACTGACCGGTGGCAACTCCCGCAGGAATCCGCACGACAATCTCCTTCTCGCCGCGCAGCCTTCCTTCGCCCCTGCACTTCTTGCAGGGAGCCGCGACGACGGATCCCTCTCCGGCGCAGCTCGGGCACGGCGCGACGCTTATGACCTGACCAAAGAAGCTTCGCTGCGCGCGTCTGACCTCACCCGTTCCCTGACACGTGGTGCACTTGGTCGGCGACGAGCCTGGCTCTGCGCCGCGCCCTTCGCACCGGTCACACGGTTCGAGCAGCTTGACCGTCACCGTCTTCTCGGCGCCGCTGGCAACTTCGACCAGCGTCATCGGCATCGCGATCTTGATATCGGATCCGCCGCGCGGTCCGCTGCCGCGACTCGTGGCCGCGCCAAACAAATCGCCGAAGCCGCCCAGCCCGCCGAGGTCGCGCATGAAGATGCTGAGCGCCTCGGAGAGATCGACGTGATGGAATCCGGCCGCGCCGCTACGGAGTCCGGCCTCACCGTAACGATCGTAAAGCGCGCGCTTGTTCGGATCGCGCAGCACGTCGTACGCCTCGGTGATCGCCTTGAACTTCTCTTCGGCTTCCTTCGACCCGTTGTTGCGATCGGGATGATACGTCATCGCAAGCTTGCGATACGCAGTCTTTATTTCCGCATCGCTGGCGCCACGTGCGACGCCCAGCGTGTGATAAAAATCAGCCATGTACTCTTGCGTTCTCCTTCAACAAATCGGTCACCAGCTCAGACGCGTGGGTCACGAGCGAGATCACCTTGTCGTAAGGCATCCGCGTCGGTCCGATGACACCAATGACTCCACTCAACGGCCCCGCGTGATACGAAGCCGTCACCACTGAAAAACTCGCCAGCCGCGGATCGTTGTGCTCGTTGCCGATCGTGATCGATACAGCTCCGGTTTCGCTACGACGACGCAGCAGCTCTCCCAGTTTCTCCCGCGTCTCCGTGAGGGCCACTAGCTTGCGCATGTTGTCGATGCTGGCGAACTCCGGCTGCTCGGCGAGAACTGATGCCTGGCCAAGCAAAACGGTGTCGTCATTCGACTCGAGGGCGCTATCGAAAAGCTGGTCCCCTTCCTCAATGAACACGTTGAGGAGATCCGATGCTTCACGCGTCGGCCCAACGTCGCGCAGTCGATCGCCCAGCGATGAACGGATTTGACGCAGCGTCAGTCCGCCCAGTCTCTCGTTGAGCACGCGCGTCACTTCGGCGATCGCTGCGTCGGCAATCTCGCCGTGGACGTCGACGAAAATCGTGCGGACTGCGCCAGCGGACAGAGTAAGAGCGAGCAGTAGTCTCTCCGATGAGAGCTTGATCAGATCGACCCGCTCGAGAACCGCATTGTCTAGCCTCGGGCCCAGCGCGACTCCGAGCTCCTGGGTGATGACGCCAAGGCTTTGCGCGGCGCGACGGAGAATCGCCTCCATAGCTGAACCACCTGTGGCAATCTGCGCCGTCAAGCGGCGGCGCTCGTTCGCCGTAGCGGGTCGCATGGGAATCAGAGAATCGACATAGACCCGATAGGCGACGTCGGTAGGGACGCGTCCCGCCGACGCGTGGGGATGAAAGAGATACCCCTTCTCTTCCAGATCGCTCATCGTGTTGCGGATGGTCGCCGGAGAGACACCCAGACCAAACTTGTGGGCAAGGCTCCGCGAACCGGCCGGCTGAGCCGTTTCGACGTAGGCCTGAATTACGGCTTCAAGTATTCGCCGTTCCCGTTCGTTCAGACTGGGGAGTGACATCTCTTAAATATAGCAGTGACTAGGGGTTGGGCCTAACGTGGCGCTCGCGAAACGCGCTCGTCGCGCCGCTAGATCGGCGGCCAGGCTGTCCAGCCTGAGCCAACCGGCAGGAGTCAGGCGAAGCCGTGGTCGATCGAGAGGGTCGTCCAACACCGCCCAGCCTGCTTCGACCCAGGTGGCGACCGTCGGCAGCTGGTCCTCACTCATGGCCAGGCCACGTCGGGTTCGTAGCCCGAGATACACCTCCTCAGCGTCTCTGTTCTCCCTGGTCAGCGCCTCTTCACCACCTACTACGGATTCGCCCCGCCCGAGACGCCGAACCCACTCCGAGTAAGCCGAAACGTTCCAGCGTCTGACCTCGCCATCGAACGAGTGCGCCGAGGGCCCAACACCCGCGTAGGGTGCGCCAGTCCAGTACGCCGAATTGTGGCGAGATGACATTCCCGGTCGCGCGAAATTCGACACCTCGTAATGCTCGAAGCCGGCGTCGACCATTGTCGCGTGCGCGGCGAGGAACTCGTCCGCGTAGTCGTCCTCGCTTCCCTGGACGATTGTGCCCTTGTCGGCCCAGCGGGCGATGGGCGTGTGCGCCTCGACCGTCAGCCCGTAGAGCGACAGATGGGACGGCTCGAGCTCGATAGCCCGATCGAGGTCGTTCTTCCACGATCGGTTGAGATGCGCCGGCAGAGCGAAGATCAGGTCCATAGAAACGTTGTTGATTCCGCCACGACGCAGAGTGCCAACCGCCTGGCTTATCTGGGAGGCGTCGTGGGTGCGGTGCATCCATTTGAGCGCTGCGTCGTCGAAACTCTGCCCACCGAGCGAAACGCGATTCACGCCAGCGGCAGCCCAAAGGGCAACCGCGAGGTCGTTCACGTCGTCGGGATTGGCCTCGATCGTGATTTCCGCGTCACTCGACAGAGTGCCAAAGTCCCGAACGCACGCCAGGGTGTCGGCCACGCCGATTCCGCCGAGGCGAGATGGGGTGCCGCCACCGAGGTAAACGGTCTCGAGCAACGCGCCATCGAACGCGCCCCTGAGTCCCTCCATTTCTTTGCGCAACGCACCCAGGTACTCCTCTACGGGAGTGGTCGATCGCACGGCGATCGAGAAGTCGCAGTACGAGCAGCGGCGCGCGCAGAACGGAACGTGAATGTAGAGATGCTGGAGGCGCATATATGAATATAGG
>JBKOVX010000057.1:0-3646 GCA_046724115.1 Gemmatimonadota bacterium
CTGCCAGAGCAGTCTCCAGACCAACAATGCCATTCGGCGCGTCGGCGAACTCACGCTCCTTCTCGTCATAGTGGTGCGGCGCATGGTCGGTGGCGATGACATCGATCGTGCCATCCTTCACTGCCTCGCGCAGCGCTTCGACGTCCTTCTCCGTGCGCAGCGGCGGATTCATCTTGGCGTTGGTGTCGTAGCCGCGCACGCGTTCTTCGGTCAGTGAGAGATGGTGCGGACACACCTCGGCGGTGACATTGATCCCGCGCTCCTTGCCCCATCGAATCAATTCGACTGACCCTTTGGTACTCATGTGCGCGAGATGCACGTGACCGCCGCTCAGCCGCGCCAGAAGAATGTCGCGGATGACCATGATCTCCTCTGCTTCGGCGGGAATTCCCTTCAGCCCGAGCTGCGCGCTGACGAGCCCTTCGTTCATCGTGCCGCCAGCGGAAAGTGTCGGCTCCTCGCAATGATCGATCACCGGAATCTTGAACGTGCGCGCGTACTCGAGCGCCGTCCGCATTAGTTGCGCACTCGCGACGGGCTTGCCGTCGTCGCTGACCGCGATCGCGCCGGCGCCCACCATCTCGCCGAATTCAGCGAGCACCTTCCCTTCCTGACCCACCGAGATCGCGCCGATCGGATAAACTCGCGCCGCCTGTGCGCGCTGAGCCTGTCGGACGATGAAGCCGACCGCCGCCTGATTGTCGGTGACCGGATCGGTGTTGGGCATCGCACAGACAGCTGTGAATCCGCCGGCGGCCGCAGCGCGGGCGCCTGTTGCGATCGTCTCGACGTCCTCACGACCAGGCTCCCGCAGATGGCAGTGCACGTCGATGAATCCGGGAGCGACGATCAGCCCGCCGCAGTCGATCACGTCCGTGTCGTCAGGAGCCTTGATGCCCCTTCCACTGCCGGCAATCGCTCCATCGGCTATCAGGAGATCGCCGGTCTCGTTAAGTCGCTGCGACGGGTCCACCAGTGTCCCGCCGCGAAGGAGGATCGGCTTCATTCTCTCTCCTCGCGACCACGCCCGCTTCCACCCTTCGCCGCTTCCGCCAGCTCGGGTTTGCCGCCGGCGAGGAGATAGAGCACCGCCATGCGAATCGCGACGCCGTTGGTGACCTGATCGAGAATCACGCTGTGGGGACCGTCGGCGACGTCGGAATCGATCTCAACCCCCCGATTCATAGGCCCCGGGTGCAGGATCAGTATGTCGCGCTTCGCGCGGTCGAGTCTTTCGCGTGAGATTCCGAAGACGCGATTGTACTCGCGTGCCGAAGGGATGTAGCCGGCAGTCATTCGCTCGAACTGGAGTCTCAGCACGTTGAGCGCCTCGGCCCATTCGATCGCCTCTTCGACGCGATCGAAAACCCTGACACCGAATTCGTCGATCGCGTTCGGCAGTAGCGATCGGGGTCCGCAAACAGCCACTTCGGCGCCAAGCTTGGTCAGGCCCCAGATGTTCGATCTCGCGACCCGCGAGTGGAGGATGTCGCCGCAGATGCAGATGCGCCGCCCCTTCAGGTCACCGAACCGATCGCGCAGTGTGAGAATATCGAGCAGACCCTGCGTCGGGTGCTCGTGGGTTCCGTCGCCGGCGTTGATGACGTTGGATTTGATTCTGTCAGCGAGAAACTTCGCCGCGCCCGACGCCGAGTGCCGTATCACCACCATGTCGATGCGCATCGCCTCGAGGTTGCGCGCCGTATCGACCAGGGTCTCGCCCTTCGACACACTGGACCCGGACGCCGAGACGTTGACGGTGTCCGCAGACAGTCTCTTCTCGGCGAACTCGAACGAAATGCGGGTACGCGTCGAGTTCTCGAAAAAGAGGTTAACAATTGTCGAGCCGCGCAGAGCAGGCACTTTCTTGATCGCCCGCTCGCTGATCTCCTTGAACGGTTCCGCGGTGTCGAGAATGAGACGAATCTGGTCGCCCGTCAGCGACTCTAGCCCGAGCAGATCCTTGCCGAGTGTCCCCGTCACGCCGCCGACTTGGGCACGATCACGACCTCGGTTCGCTCGTCCAGCTCGGCGACCATGACATCGACCCGCTCGTCTTCTCCGACCTCCACTTTCTTGCCGACGACATCGGCGTGGATCGGCAATTCCCGGCCCCCCCGGTCTATGAGGACCGCGAGTGAGATCGAGGCCGGTCTGCCGAAATCCGCCAGCTCGTCGAGCGCAGCACGCACGGTCCGGCCGGTATAGAGAACGTCATCAACTATCACGATGTGCTTACCGTCGAGATCCCACGGCAGATACGTCGGCCCCACGACTGGGCGCGGACCAACCGTCTGCAGGTCATCGCGATAGAGCGTTATGTCGAGCGAGCCTTGGGGGACCGTCACTCCTTCACCCCCTTCAATCATCTTGACCAGTCGGTCGGCGAGTTGAACTCCGCGACGCTGAATTCCGACAATGATGAGATCGTCCGTACCTTTGTTGAGCTCGACAATCTCGACGGACATGCGCTTCAGGGTGCGCTCGACGGCCCGGGCGTCGAGGACCGTCGTTGTTTTCGTAGCCATTGGTGCACAAATATGGCGGGTAGCCTCATCTAATTGAAGCCGGACAAGCAATCGCAGATTCAGGGAGCGATCGGCGAAGCCGCAACCGTGTAACATTAGACATGCTCGAACGGCTCCTGAGCGCGTTGCTTGGCGATGGATTCTCCAAGATTGACCGGTACGAGGTGCTCGGCATCCCCGTCGTCGTCGAGAACACCCGGCCCGACATCGACCCTCGTGACGTCATCGCGAGACTCGAGCGCACACTGGCGATGATCCAGCAGTATGTCCCGCACCACTTTCGTCACCTCCAACGGGACTTCGACCACATCATCGTCAAACGATTCGCCTGCCGCGGCGCGTATTTCCACGAGCAGCGCGCCTGCCTGGTCGAGCTGACGTTCAGCGTCAACACGGATTTTTCAGACGCCGAGGTCGCGGCGACGATTCTTCACGAGGCAATGCACGCCCGGCTCGACGCGCTCGGCTTTCCGCTCGAGATGGAGGACCGGGCTCGGCAGGAACGTTTCTGCCGTCGCGCCGAGATCGAGTTCGGCGAGCTGGTTCCCGGCGGCGAAAAGGTCGTCGCCAGAGCGCAGTGGACGTCCGATCTCTCGGACGAAGAGGTCGCGCCGCAAATCGATCCGGCGCTCGCCGCTCAACGCATCGCCGAGGTCGATCGCGCCGCTCTTCAGAATCGTCGCTGATCCCAGAAAGCTCCGGTTGAAAACGGGAGCTCACTTCAACTCAACGCCGTTTTCCTCTTCCACCATCTTGACCGCTTCCACATGATCGGCGCTCTCGCCGAGCTTTTCACGAGCCTCGTGGAACCGCTCCGCTGTCAGTGAGATCACCGGAGTTCTGGCGTGGAGATCGTCGGCCATCACTGCGGCGATGGCGATGTCCTTTTCCAGGAGTGCCAGACGGAACGTTCTCGGGAACGCGCGGGTGAGCACGCGCTGCGGAATCAGGTTCTCGGAGCTGTTCGAGCGCCCGCTCGACGCGTTGATAACCTCGAGCGCTAACTTCGGATCGACCCCCGCCTTCGCCAGAATCGCCAGGCCCTCGGCTGTAGAAATGATGTGAACCGCGAGCAGCGCGTTGTTCACCGCCTTGAGGGCGTCCCCCGAGCCCACCGG
>JBKOVX010000299.1:0-7077 GCA_046724115.1 Gemmatimonadota bacterium
GGCCCGGAAGTCGTCAATGACTTCCTGTTCTCGCATTCGCATCGCGGCGGCTACTACTGCTGCACCCATCTCAATCGCTCGGTCAATGGTTGGGCGGAACTATTTCCGCCAGGGCGGTAGATCACCGCTTTTTTTCTTGAGATCGGGATTCTCCCGAAATAGCGTAGCGGTGCGCCCGATTACCTGCACGATGGCGGCGTTAGTCGCCTGCGCCAGCGAGTTCGCTACGTCCTTCGGTTTCACCTCGTCCTTCTTACCGAGCTTGATCTTCACCAGCTCTCTCGTGCGCAACGCGTCGTCGAGCGAGCTGATTAGCGACGGTGTCAGTCCGTGCTGCCCGACATGGACTGTTGGATCGAGGTGATGCGCTTCCGCCCGCAGGTCGGCGCGCTCGCGTCCCTTCAATCTCGCATTCTCCCGGGCTTCGTCATGAAGCCGCGCACGTCTATCGGCGTGCCGTTCCAGTAATTGGCGTCGCCGCGCGTCACCTGGAAATGGAGATGCGGCGCGTCGGGTGATGCATTGCCGGTGCTGCCGACGAAACCGATGACATCGCCCTCCTGCACTTCCAGCCCCTCTTTCACGTTCGGTGCGTAGCCCATGAGATGCGCGTAGTACTCGACGTAGCGGCCGCTGGCGTCGGCAACGTAGATCGTGATTCCGCCGGCGCCGCTGTTGGCGAGCTTGATGATGCGACCGTTGGCGGCGGCGAGCACCGGCGTGCCACGCATCGCCATGATGTCCGTCGCCATGTGAATCCGGCCGCCGCTACGCGCCTCGTGGTACGTGTCGGTCAATTCCCTCGGGCTTACCCCTTCGACAGGCACCATCAATGGATGCGAGCGAAAGTAGGCGGAATCTGCCGGCAGCATCGGACGCCGGTCGAGCGGGACATCTTCACCCGGCCTCGTCACCACCACCGGCGGCAGCCGCCGGGATGCACTCCCATCCGCCGACGCGTGGAGATTGACGCAACTCGTCGCAGTTACCGCAGCGAAGGGGAGCGTCGCGCAAATACGCGAAAACCGCGCGACTGTCGCCCTCCATTCACAAAACCGCTCGAGCTCAGCTCGCGTGGACACCAGCTAACTGTGGCTCGGTAGTGCCTGATTCAGGAACTTGAGGTGCATTGACGCCTCCTCGGTTCTCTTCGCGCTGCTCGAGCTCGCGCGCCATCTGCGCGATTCCTTCCTCGAGCGTCCGCGAGTGGTGCATTGAGCAGAACTTGGGCCCGCACATCCCGCAAAATTCGGCGCTCTTGAAGTATTCGGCGGGGAGTGTCTCGTCATGATACTCCTGGGCCCGCTCAGGATCGAGGCTAAGCCGGAATTGCTCCTTCCAGTCAAATGAATACCGCGCCCGTGACAATGCGTCGTCGCGATCACGCGCTCCCTTGCGGCCGCGAGCGACGTCGGCAGAGTGGGCGGCGATCTTGTAAGCGATAACTCCCTGACGCACATCCTCGGCGTTGGGCAAACCGAGATGCTCCTTCGGCGTGACGTAGCAGAGCATGTCCGATCCGAACCAGCCAATCATTGCCGCTCCAATCGCGCTGGAGATGTGATCGTAGCCCGGAGATATGTCTGTGACGAGAGGTCCGAGTGTGTAGAACGGCGCTTCATTGCAGACCTCCTTCATCCGGCGGACGTTCATCTCGATCTGATCCATCGGGATGTGGCCAGGTCCTTCTACCATGACTTGTACATCGTGTTCCCACGCGCGCCGCGTTAGCTCGCCGAGTGTGTCGAGCTCGGCGAATTGCGCACGATCGCTGGCGTCGGCGATGCATCCAGGGCGCAGACTGTCTCCCAGCGAGACTGTGACATCGTAGTAGCGGAGTATCTCGCAGACGTCGTCGAACCGTTCGTAGAGTGGATTCTGCTTGCGGTGCGCCATCATCCACACCGCGTGCAGCGAGCCGCCGCGGCTGACGATGCCGGTGATCCGACCATGCACTAGCGGGAGATGCTCGATGAGAATTCCAGCGTGCAGCGTCATGTAATCGACGCCCTGCTGCGCCTGGTGCTCGATCATGTCGAGCAGGTCGTTGGCGGTCAGCTCCTCGAGCTGCTTGTCCCACTTTCCATCGGGGCCACCCTGCACCGCCTGGTAGATGGGAACTGTTCCGATCGGTACCGGTGACGCGGCGATGATCGCGCGACGGATGCCATCGATATTGCCGCCCGTCGAGAGATCCATCACCGTGTCGGCGCCGTACTTGACGGCGATCTGGAGCTTCTCGATTTCGCCGTCCACATCGGACGAGACCTGCGAATTGCCGATGTTGGCGTTGATCTTCACGCGGGCGACTTTGCCGATCGCCATCGGCTCGAGCGCGCCGGCCAGGTGGTGGAGATTGGCGGGTATGATCAGCCGGCCGATCGCGATCTCGTCGCGCACCATTTCCGGGGCCAACTCTTCGCGGTCGGCGACGAAGCGCATGGCGTCGGTGATCTCACCCCGACGCGCGTGGTGCATTTGCGTGCGTGCTGCCCTTTTCATTTTCGACTCCCTACGCCGGTACTAACCGGATCAGGTTCTGAGGGACTTTCTCAGCCCCGCGTCGCCGCCGCTTGCTGCAGCGGCAATCTCCCGCGTGGCACCCCTGTCTGTTGGGGAATCTAATGAGGGACGAGGGACGAGGGACGAGGGGCGAGGGACGAGGCTGAGGCGGATAGGCGAGCGGTTCGTGCGTGAGCCTCATCTGCTTCTCGCCGTCCATCTTCGCCGTTATCTCAACTCCCTCGCACCTCGCCCCTCGTCCCTCGCCCCTCGCCCCCTTCCCCCTTTCCTCCTTGACGTCGCTCACCTCACCACCGACACTCTCTCCCACGCAGGCCGCACCCCTTTTCCCGTGAGGATAGTATGGCCATGAACATCAAGAAGGTCGTGATCGGAGGCGTGGTCGCCGGAGTCGTTCTCAACGCGATCGATTTCATCAGCAACTACGCGCTCGCCGCACGAATGCAGGCGGAAACTGACGCGTTCAAGCCGGGGCTGTCGGCGCAGATGTCGAGCTCATCGTCGATGGTGAGCTACATCATCATGGATTTCGCGCTCGGCATTGCCTTGGTCTGGACGTACGCGGCGATTCGTCCGCGGTTTGGACCCGGACCCCGCACCGCGATATTCACGGCAATTCTCTTCTGGCTCCTCGCCCTGATTTTCTACTCCGGTTACCGGCAAATGGGGATGATGTCGCCGGGCCTGTGGTGGACCCTGGCGTTCATCGGATTGGTGAACTTCCTGCTGGCCTCCAACGCCGGAGCCGCGCTTTACTCGGAGGATACAGCCACGACCTAGAGACCGGGCGGCTGCGCCAATCGTCCATCCGGTATGAGCTAGCTCTTTTCGTTCCTCGGTGCGACGATCCTTGGCTACGCCGGCTGGTTCATTGGCGCGAAGGTTGGAATCACAACCGCTTTTATCGTGAGCATGGTTGGGACTGGCGTTGGCATGTACTACGGACGCAAGATCGCGCAGTACTACGGCGCGTGAGTTAGTAGTCCGAAAAAAAAAGGCGCGCTCATGTGAGCGCGCCTTTTTTATTTCAGGTACCGTTGAATCAGACCGACTGCTGCACCGTCATCGGCTGATTGAGCTTCAACGAGATGCGCCCGCCGTTCGGAACGCATCCATCGTACTTGCCAGTCGCGCCGGCGACTACTGCGCCAGCCGCGGCGCCAGTCGCCGCCCCGATTACTGTCGACTTTGTCTTGTGGCCGAAGATCTGGCCGGCGATCGCTCCGATGATGGCGCCAGTCGCAACTTTCTTCCCGTCATTGCTGGCGTCACCGTTGCGCACTTTGTCGACCTGCGCCGATGTCACCGTGGAGCTCACAGGGTAGGTCTTGCCGTTGAAGGCGATCGACCGAACAGCGAACTCCATCTCGATGTTGTCGTTGGCGTTCTCGCTGCGCTTGAGCCCAGTGATTTCAATAACAGCCGTGGCACCAGCTGGAATGGAGACACCGTTCGAGCCTTGCACAGACTCGGCTACGCTGGCCGTGAACTTGTCGCCGACGGCGTAGGTGTTGGTGCAAACGCGCTGACCGGAATAGAGGGAGATCTCGGAGCCGCTGGCAATCATTCCCACCGCGCGCTCGCTGGATCCACTGGTGTTGCTGTTCTCCGTCACGGTGTTTCCGTTCGGTGTCGTGACGGGCGGGTTCTCGACGGGTTGCGAAGTCGAGGGCGTTTTCGCGACTCGCCGCGGATTTCTGCTCGGCGTGAGGATCTCAGACGGAGTTTGACGCTTGGTGACTCTGGGCGTAGTGGTGACAGGATTCGTCGCCGGCTCGACTGTCGCCGGCACGTCTTTCAGCTGGGGCTGCGCCGCACTATCGGCGTTGGCGAGCTGGAGGTCGTGGGCAAGTGAAGTATCGGACGCCAGCGCATCTTCAGGCTTGTCGCCCTGCTTGCAGGCGCCAAGCGCCAGGGTAACACCAAAGAGGATCGGAGCTGCGATCCTCGAGAAAGTCGATTTCATCATTGTCAGGTCTCGTCGAAAAAACGAAAAAGGGATACGGTCTTTGACGACCGTATCCCTTTCGCTTCGTTTAGCGTGTGGGGCGGCCGCCGAAAATCACTCTGCTCGTGCCACCCATCCTGCCAGGCAAATAAACCGGGATCCGGTTGCTGCCGTTGGGATAGATGACGCGACCATGACGTCCGTCGGTTCGCGGATCGCAGTTGTCGACGTCGCCGACGACACCGCCGCGAATCACCGCGCCGAGGATCGTGCCGAGGACCGCGCCAACGCCCGAACCACCGCTGCTCACGCGTCCATCGTCACCACCAGACGACGGACCGCTCGGATAGGATACCCCAACCGGCTGAGGGCGCGGTGACACTGGAGTCGGATCGGCGACAGGCGCCTGAGCGACCGTCTGCTGCTCGTTCTGGACTACGGTCGCGGGCGCCCTTGTCGCAACGACGTGAGGCGGCGACTTCGGAGCGGGCTTGTGGCGTCTCACCTTGTTTGACGGCGCCTGCTGCTTCGGTGCCGGAGCAGTCTGCTCGATGGCCGAGACTATCTGCTGGCCCGCGTTCGGCGAGCTGTTGGCAAGCGTGATCCCATCGGACGAGGAGGCGAGCTCCAGGCTCTTCTTGAGATCGTCGTCCATCGATGTCTTTTTGTCGCCACTGCAAGCGGCGAGAAGGACAGCGCCGGCTCCTGCAAGCAACAGATAAGTCTTCCGCATTTAAAAACTCCTTCCCAACGACTGGGAAATGACTGCTTTGCGTCGTGGTACACCGGCTCGAAACATTTGATTCGGTCCGGCGCCATCTATAAAGGCAACTCGGACACCGTTGATTGAGCCCGTGGGAAGGGCCTTAAGTCTGATTTTTCCGAGAGCGTGTCACCGTATAGAGACACGCGTTGTCTCCGGCATGAGACTGTTATCCGGCAAGCACGGATAAGGGTCAACGTGGGCCGTTGATCTAGCCGGGCAACGACATCCAAAAAACTAAAGCGGGGAGCCTTAGGCTTTGTCAGCTTTCTAGCTGCGAGCTTTTCTAGAACGCCTATATCAGAGCTCGGAGCCGAGAAGCTGACTACGCTTAAAGCTCCCCGCTTTAGTTTTCGATGGGCCAGATCGCGCCAACATCAACGGCCCGCCTTGACCCTTATTCCGTCGCCGCAATGACACACACTCACCGCAGCTATCGAAATTGGCGAATCCGATCCCGTCTAGTGTTAGTCGCTGTCGGTGCGAGTTTGTTAACGAGCTTCGGCTGCGGTGCGCGGTCGGCGAGCGATATGTCCGCATCCGAGAAAAGGGCGATTGCCGATTCGCTCAAGCGACTCGTCGTGAACACCTACGATTTGTCGAAGCCCGATCCAGTGAAGAATCTGATGAGTCTCTACCCGGACACGGGACGGGTCATCTCAGCGAGCGGAGGCGTCACCACGACGACTCGTCCGCAGCTACAACAGGCGATACAGGCTTTTTGGACCTACGTCGGCCAGAACATGCGGAATCCGCACTGGGAATGGACTTCGATGACGGTTGATGTGCTCGGCCCCGACGCGGCGGTGATGACGAGCACATATCGCATCCCGCACCTGACGCCGACCGGGATGAACCACGTGATCGGCGGGGCGTGGACGGCGGTTTTTCAGAAGCGCGGCGGCCGCTGGGTCATTATCCAGGAGCACCTGTCAGACGTCCAGAGCAACCTGAACCTGCAGATGAACCAGATGGATATGTCGACCCCGGCGGCCTCCTCAACCCCGCGCAGCAGCCACTAGGCCTTACTCCTCTGAGGCACCTCCGGTGGCACCAACGGACGACTTCAGCTGCTGGCCCATCTCAGCTTCACCGCTGATGATGGAGCGCCAGGTAAGCTCGGGGCCCCGGCGGAAGCCTTTCTGGGTGACCTTAACTCCTTCGGGCGAGATTGCCACCATGTAGGCCTTGCCGTCGATCTCGATCTCGCGTTTCAGGGTCTTTTCGAGTTTTGTCGCCATGCCCCCTCCGGGGAGTTAATTGTTTGGTTGGCGGTATTATATGCGTATAGGGTGCCGCCAACGAGCCCCCCGCACGGTTTTCGGCACTCTACGCGGCCTTAATGTAGCCTGACTAGCTCATCATTCGTCTTTAGAAACACGGAGATCGAATGGCTTTCATGGCTCTACAAGCGCCGGGCGACGACAGCGCCCACCTGATATACGAATTCGAGCGCCGCGCCTATCCCGTCAGGAACTCACTACTGACAATTGGACGCGATGCTGCGAGCCATATCCTCATTCGCGAGCCAGCGGTCTCCAGAAACCACGCCGAATTGAGGGCGGAGGATGGCAAATTCGTCCTCCATCCGTGTGGCGTTAATCCCACCACCGTCAACGGAACGACGCTGACCGAGCCGAAGTCCCTCGCCGAGGGCGACAAGGTCGAGGTGGGGTCGGCGATCCTGACATTCACGACTAAACGGCTCCCGCTGGGCGTAGCCGTGATCGAGCCGGCATCGGCGTCGAAGCGGGAGAAGGACATTTCCACCCGCCGTAACACGATCAAGCACCCGATCCTCGCTGGCGATCTCGATCCTGATTCGCCGCGGAAGGTGCCGACC
>JBKOVX010000433.1:0-4253 GCA_046724115.1 Gemmatimonadota bacterium
TGAGGGAGTCGGAATAGCGCCGGAAGACATCCCGCGGATCTTCGAAGAGTTTGTTCAAGTCTCAGAATCGAAGCAGCCCGGAACGGGGCTTGGCCTTCCAATCTCGAGGCGACTGGCTCAGCTGTTGGACGGGTCTCTGACCGTATGTTCGACGCCGGGCCAGGGCAGCGCATTTCGTCTCACTTTACCGCCCTCTTTAGAGGACGAACTGACAGCTGAGCGTGAGTTATCCGCCGCTACGATAGCCTAAATAAACGCCTGATATGGCACATGGTCTGCCCCTTAACACTGTACCGTCGCAATACGCGGGGGTCATCACCTGGAGGCTTTGAAATGTTCAAAAAGCTACTAATCCTTCCGGCCGCGTTTCTGGCATTCGCCTGCTCAAAGGGCGACAGCAAGATGACTGCGGCGGATAGCGCGCTCAATTCTGACTTGTCGACCGCGGCCGCGAGCCGCCCATACACTCCGCTTGACAGCATCACCGCTGCCGAGCGCGCGGGTGTTGCAACGTCGACAGCGCCGACGGCTCTGAGAAGCACGTCGACCGCGCCGCGGACGACGGTTCGCAGAACCACGACGACGCGTCGCTCAACGAGCTCGGGCGGCACTTACTCTTCGGCACCGGTCTACAGCGCGCCGGCTCCACAACAGGAAGTGAAGCACACCAAGCGTGACGCAGCTATCGGCGCAGGCGCGGGTGCGGTAATCGGCGCAGTCACCAGCAGGAACAAGGTGAAGGGCGCCATCATCGGAGGTGCGGCCGGAGCGATCCTTGGCGGCATCATCGGGAATAACGTAGACAAGACCAAAAAGTAGCTTTGCACTTATTGGGGCGTCCTGCACTTGGTGCAGGGCGCCTTTTTTTTCCCCGGTCGCGCTTGTGTCCGGGGCGAGGGTGACTTACGATGAACGCCGAATGAATTCAGAGACAGGACACGCAGGCTCTTCACGGAGCGCTGCCACAACACCGCTCCGCGCGGTGTGCATCGCGCGCCATTGCTTCCTCAGCGAGCACATCGCGCGCTATTTCTCCGAGATGGGCGTCGTGACGACGAACGTCGTTGGGCTCGATGCCGCCGCGGAATCTGTCGGCGATACCGCGCCCGACGTGGTGATCTGCGATTACGACGTGCTGGCCAACGTTCCGCTCGAGAGATGGGAGCAGAACTCGCTCCTCGCCAAGACGCCCGTCATCGCGGTGAGCCTCACCCGCCATGCGGAGGAGCTGCACCTCTTCGATCTCGACGGGATAGCCGGTTTCCTCTACCTACCGACGCTGCAGCCGGCACCAGCGCTCCAGATCCTGAACGCCGCCGCGTCGCGGGCCCGGTACTCGCTCAGCTCCAATCTGAATGCGCCGAGGGCTGTAGAGCACAGTTAAATTTAGAGGCATGAGCTCCGACCCGATTACGGGCGTCTTTAACGACGGCTACATATCCGAGGCGTACGAGGCCTATCGGCGCGACCCAGCATCGGTAGACGAATCCTGGCGCCAGTTCTTTCGATTTGCCGAGAGTATTGCCGGCACCGCACCGACCGTTGGAGAGCCTTCTGGAGCGGGACAACTGGATCCCGCTTTTCTTCGCGATGTAGCCGGGGCTGCTGAGCTGGTCGATGCCATTCGCAGCTACGGACATCTTGCAGTTCCATTGGATCCGCTCGGTGCAGTCCCCGAAGGAACCCCGGAGTTAACTCCGGAATTTCACGGTCTGACCGAAGAACGTCTCACCCAAATTCCGGGCGCCGCGCTCGGCGCATCGGGGGGCAGCGCTGCCGATGTAGTCGACCGCCTGCGCGAGCTCTACTCGTCGAAAATTGGATTCGAGATCTTGCACCTCGGCAGGATCGAAGAGCGCGAATGGCTCCGCCAGCAAATCGAGAGCGGCCGCCTGAACGAGCCACTAAGCGCGGAAGAAAAGAAAGCGATTCTTCAACGGCTGACAGAAGTCGATGGTCTGGAGCGATTCCTCGGCCGCGCTTATCAGGGATACAAGCGCTTTTCAATAGAGGGCGGCGACATTCTGGTGCCGATGCTCGACATTGCAATCGAATCGGCGGCGAATCTCGGCGCGCGCGAAGTCGATCTGGCGATGGCGCACCGCGGACGCATCAACGTACTCGCCCACACGCTGGGCAAACCGTATGCGTCGATCTTCGAGGAATTCGAGGGCAAGCACGCCAGTACCAACGCCGTCAGCGAAACCGGTGACGTGAAGTACCACCTCGGCGCCACCGGAACGCGACGGGTCGCGAACGGCGCCGAAGTCGAAGTGCTGCTGGTGCCGAATCCGAGTCACCTCGAAGTGGTCAACCCGGTGCTCGAGGGAGTCGCCAGAGCGCGTCAGGTGATCGCCGGCAATGGGGAGCGCAACGAGGCAGCCGTGATGCCAATCTGCGTTCACGGCGATGCGGCGTTCCCCGGCGAAGGCGTCGTGCCGGAGACGTTCAATCTCTCCGGCCTGAAGGGTTATCGAACTGGTGGAACGCTGCACATCATCGTCAACAATCAGGTCGGATTCACCACCGATCCCATCGATGCGAGATCGACGCGCTACGCCAGCGATCTCGCCAAGGGCTTCGAGGTCCCGATCGTTCACGTCAACGCCGACGACGCCGAGTCGTGCGTGCACGTCGTGCGGCTGGCGGTCGAATATCGAGCGAAGTTCGGCAAGGACTTCCTGATCGATCTCGTCGGCTACCGACGTCACGGACACAACGAGACCGACGAGCCGGCGTTCACGCAGCAGACGCTCTACAAGAAAATCCGCGCTCATCCTTCGCCGCGCGAGGTGTGGGCGAATCGACTCGTCGCCGAAGGAGTGATCACCGCGGAGCAGGTGAAGCAGCTCGATGTGGATGCCGCGGCGGAGTTCGATCGAATTCTGACGGCAATGAAAGCGGGAGAAATCCATCCGCCGGAATACAATCCGGCGAAGGAAGCGGAGGCAGATCAGTCGGGCGCGGGAAGTGGCAACACCGCGGTCGATGCCGATCGGTTGCGCGAGCTGAACGACGAGCTCCTCAAATGGCCGGCGAACCTCAAGGTCAATCCGCGTCTCGCCAAAACGCTGGCGCGTCGCGCCGAGGCGATGGGTGACGCTGGCGGAATTGACTGGGGGCACGCGGAGGCGCTGGCGTTCGCTTCTCTGCTGACCGACGGCACATCGGTTCGCCTGACCGGGCAGGATTCGGAGCGGGCGACGTTCTCGCATCGGCAGGCGGTGTTGCACGACTCCGAATCGGGTGAGATCTATGTCCCGCTGGAGCACCTGGCCGACGGCGAGTCCAACGGCAGATTCGAGATCTACAACAGCCCGCTCTCCGAGACAGCGGTACTCGGCTTCGAGTACGGTTACAGCACGGCAGCGGAAGACACGCTGGTGTTGTGGGAAGCACAGTACGGCGATTTCGTGAACGTTGCGCAGCCGATCATCGATCAGTTCATAGCCGCGGATCGCGCGAAGTGGGGCCAGGACTCCGGGCTCGTGCTGCTGCTGCCGCACGGCTACGAAGGTCAGGGACCGGAGCACTCGAGCGCGCGTCTCGAGCGATTCCTCCAGCTTTGCGCCGAGGGGAACCAGCGTGTCGCTTATCCTTCGACGCCGGCGCAGTACTTCCACATCCTGCGTCGCCAGGCGCAGCTGTACGAGCGTCGTCCGCTGATTCTGATGCAGCCCAAGAGTCTGCTGCGTCTGCCGGAAGCGGCATCGAAGCTTAGCGACCTGGTTTCCGGAAGTTTTCGACCGGTGATCGACGATCCGGTCGCTTCGCAGCGGCGCGACGCGATCACGCGTCTGGTGTTCTGCACGGGCAAGATCTATTACGATCTCGCTGCCAGGAGAGCGCCGCACGTGGCGCTGGTACGCGTCGAGGAGCTTTACCCGTGGCCGGGGAATCAGATCGCGCAGATCGTCGATCTCTATCCGTCGATCGAGGAAGTGGTATGGGCGCAGGAGGAGCCGAAGAATCAGGGCGCGTGGTCGTACGCTTCGCCGCGCCTGCGAATGTCGACCGGCAACGCGCTGCTTACCCGGTACGTCGGCCGCCCGGATCGCGCGAGTCCGGCGGAGGGCTACGCCGAAGCTCATAAGCAGGAGCAGGAGCGCATCATCGCCGAGGTGAATGCGCCGCTGCAGCAGCTCACGGGCGCGAAGCGTCGTGGTATGGCGGTCAAGACCTGACCGTTCGCTGACACCACAATGAAGAGAGCGATCCTAATCGCGGCGACTGCGGCGAGTGGTTTTCTGCCG
>JBKOVX010000027.1:0-2507 GCA_046724115.1 Gemmatimonadota bacterium
GATTGAATCGGCGCGGCGGCGAGCGCGCCCAGTCGGTGCGAAGCGCTCCCCTCGTCGCGAACGATGTACCAGACGATGGTTCCCCGGTACTCGTTTGGAAGGATGCTAAAGCCCTTTTTCACGGAGCGGAAAGCCCACTCAGTGCCATCGGCGGCCTCGAATCGCAGCGACCTGGTTTGGGCGCCTCCGCCTTTCTTTGTCGGCTTCAAACCGCCGTGAAAGGTGTGCAGGTCGAGAACGGGAACTCTGATTCTGGCGAGCCACAGATCCCGGTAATTGTCGCCGAGCATCGATCGATGGAAACTGCCGGCCTTGTAAATCTCATTGGGCACGACCCAAACGCTGTCTCTCCCAACGTTGCGCTCTGTCGGCTTCTGGGCTGCCACGCTCGAAACGGTGGTTGTCGCCAGAGCGGCAGCGAGCGCGAGAACGGTAGGCGCGCTGCCGAGGACGTGTCTATTGACCACTTTGCTGGTTGTTATGGGTGCCATCGGTAGAGTGTGATCGCCGGCGGCAGCACGTTCGCTTCGTCGCTCACCATCAGAATGCTGTCGCGGGTGATTGCGACTCCCTCCGCCTGACGATGGTCGCCTGGCAACGGCTCCGACCGCACCACTTCGCCGTCCGGCGTGACAACGGCGATTCCTTTCTCGTGCGAAGCGATAATTACCCAGTTCTTGGTGATCGGATCGATGGTCATGTCCGACGGCCTGAAGCCCTTCCACTTGTTCGAGCCGATGAAGTCATCGACCGGGATTCTCAGCGCCGTGATGGTGGCGCGGTTGAGGGGAAGCGGGAGCTTGTAGATTCGCACCTCGCGTGCCGCAGGCGTGTCGTGAATCCGTTTACACGCCATCAGCAGTCTGGCGCTGTCCGGTTCGTAAGTGAGACCCTCGAACTCGCATGCCTGTTTGAGCCCGGTGTCGAACATGATGAACTGAACCTGCTGCCCGTCGGCGCCTTCACGGAACCGGAAAAGCTTCCCGTCGCTCGCCATCAGGTAGATGTCATCACCGGCGATGGCAATTGCCTCGAAATCCTCCTTCTGATTTCCGATGAGCGAAAAGCCCTTGCCGAGGACTCCGGTCCTCGGATCGATCTCGTAGACGCGTCCCGCGTTGTCATCGTGGGTGAGCACGGTGCCACGCGACGTGAGTACCAGGCCCGATATCTCGCGCAGTTGCGGCGGCATGATCCACTGCGCCAACGCCATCCTCGTGTCTCGGTTAGCGTCCGCCTTTTTTGTTCGCTCCGCCAGCTGCGCCCTCCGCGTCGCCTTGATCTTGTTCAGCTCGGCTGCTCTGGCCCGTGGCGTATCGCGGCACGCGGCAATGCAGGGCAGGGCGCAGAAAAGGAGGGCAATTCCGCGCGCGATTCTCATCCCTTGTCGCCGTTGCCCTTCAGTTCCTCGACGGTCTCGCCGGTCTCGAGATCGGCGGTCGCGATGACGCCGTTCGCGTTTTCGTGTATCGCCGTCAGGACGGCGTCGCGAGGCACAGACTTTTTGAGTCGCGTGAGATAATAGATCTCGCATGGTTTCCCGACGTGTGTCACCACCTCGTCGAGCTCCCAACGCTTGGTCATCCTGTCCAGGACAGCTTCCACCTTTTGCTGCGCATCTGGCGGAGTGTCAGTGGTGATTGTTATCACCGAATCGAACCGCGGTTTTTTCTTTTTCTTCCCGACGATCTTCGTGACGCGATTGAAGCGCGCGGCCAGCGCTTCGGCTTTTTCGGGAGTGAGCGACAGCACCAGGTCCCGGTCAGGTATCTGATGATTTCCGGTCGGACTGGCGAGAGCTTGCAGCGGGCGAGACCACTGGGCCGCCGCGGTTGGCATCAGCATGTTCCGGCCGTAGTCGTAGTGCCAGGTGATCAGCATCACGAAGTTGAAGACGACGGAGATGACTGCGCCTACGGCGAGCGACTGCACTCCCGCCGCGAATCCGATCACGATGGCCAGGAAGATATAAACGAGATCGCGCGCATCTCGCATCGTAGTTCGGAACCTTACCGCGCCGACGACACCCGCCAGGCTGAACGCCAGGGCCAGGCTGTTCTGAACGATGAAGACAATCCCCGCCACCACCAGCGGCAGGATGATCAGCGTCTGCACCACGTTCTGGTTGTGCTGGCCGCCCGATGGCCGGGCCGACATGTAGACCCACGTCACCGGGAGAACCAGCACCAGCGCGCCGATGAGGATCATGATCGTGGTAACCGAGACGTCGAAAAGCGACCCGGGTCCGAAGCTCACTGAGGCCGTCGGAGAAGAGCTCAGGGCGTCGGTGAGGACAGTCGGACCTTCCGGGACGTCGCCGAGGCCCTTCGCGGCAATTCGCGCGATCGGGATCGGGAACAAGACGTACAGTATTGCTACGACGACTGCCAGGATCGCGTAATACGCCACCAGCCGGCGCACTGGGCGATCCGACTTCATGGCAAGAACGTCTATTAGCTCTCTCAGAACGGGCATAAGCCCTCCAAGTGCAAATTGGACGCCTGAAC
>JBKOVX010000281.1:0-3590 GCA_046724115.1 Gemmatimonadota bacterium
CGTCAGAGCCGCTTCATTCCTCGCCATGCAGACGATTCGTCCGGGCGACTTCATCAAGACGAGCACCGGCAAGACATCCGGAAGCGCCACACTCGCCAAAACGCAAGTGATGATCGAGGCGATTCGAGATTTCTATCTGGCGACCGGCATCGCGATCGGAATGAAGCCGGCGGGCGGGATTCGAACCGCCAAGCAGGCTCTACACTATCTCGTCGCCGTCAAGGAAACGCTCGGCGATGCGTGGCTGAACTCGAGTCGCTACCGCTTTGGAGCGAGCTCGCTGCTGAATGACTTGCTGCGTCAGATCCACAAGGAAAAGACCGGCGCGTACCAGGCGCCTTACTATTTCACCGAGGCCGCCGAGAGTTACTGACATGACATCAACCAGGCCCGTGACGAGAGCGACGGGGTCGAGCGCGATTCCGCAGCTGATCTTCGGCGATCTCTGGGAATACGATCCCGCGCCGGAAACGGCGGATCCCCGACTCAAGCCAAAGTATGATTTGTTCATCGGCGGCAAGTTCGTGGCGCCGAAGTCTGGTAAGTACTTCGAATCGATAAACCCCGCCACTGAAGAAGTTCTGGCCGAGATAGCGCTGGCGAATCAGGCCGACGTGGATGCCGCGTATCAAGCGGCGCAGAAGGCGTTCGGCGCGTGGAGCAAGCTGCCAGGTGTCGAGAGAGGAAAGTATCTCTATCGAATCGCGCGGCTGATTCAGGATCGCGCCCGTGAATTCGCCGTCGCGGAATCGATGGACGGTGGCAAGCCGATCAAGGAATCGCGCGACTTCGATGTGCCGATGACTGCCGCGCACTTCTTCTATCACGCTGGGTGGGCGGACAAGCTCGAGTACGCGGTGCCAGGTGCGACGATCTCGCCGCTGGGAGTGGTGGGCCAGGTAATACCGTGGAATTTCCCGTTGCTGATGTTGGCGTGGAAGATTGCCCCCGCTCTGGCGATGGGAAACACGGTCGTTCTAAAGCCGGCGGAGACGACGTCGGTCACCGCGTTGAAGTTCGCCGAATTACTCCAGGAAGCGGAGCTTCCTCCCGGAGTAGTGAACCTGGTTTGCGGAGCGGGGGAGACTGGCGCGGCGGTAGTCACGCATCCGACTGCGGCGAAGATCGCCTTCACCGGTTCGACGGAAGTCGGCAAGATCATCATGCGCCAGCTCGCCGGCACCGACAAAAAGCTGACGCTCGAGCTCGGTGGCAAGGCGGCGAACATCGTCTTCGACGACTCCCCGGTGGATCAGGCGGTCGAGGGTGTCGTCAACGGAATCTTCTTCAACCAGGGACACGTCTGCTGCGCCGGCAGTCGACTGCTGGTGCAGGAGTCGATTGCGGAGATGTTCGTGGCGAAGCTGAAGAATCGCATCGACGTTTTGCGGGTGGGCAATCCGCTCGACAAGAACACGGACGTCGGCGCGATTAACTCGAAGGCGCAGCTGGACAGGATCGGCGAGCTCGTCGATTCGGGCGTGACGGCCGGCGCAGAAATGTATCAGTCGGCCGCGTGCAACCTTCCCGGCCGCGGCTACTACTTCAAGCCGACGGTGTTCACCGGAGTTACGCAGAGCCATCGCATCGCGCGCGAGGAAATCTTCGGACCGGTGTTGAGCGTACTCACCTTCCGCACTCTGGAAGAAGCGGTAGAGAAGGCCAACAACACGATGTACGGATTGTCCGCAGGCGTGTGGACGGACAAGGGATCGCGCATTCTCAAGATGAGCACGCTGCTCAAGGCTGGAGTGGTCTGGGCGAACACGTTCAACAAGTTCGATCCATCGTCGCCGTTCGGTGGCTACAAGGAATCCGGATTCGGCCGCGAAGGCGGACGTCAGGGTCTCATGGATTACGGGAAGGTGGTCTAACCCATGGCGCGAATTCCCGTCACCAAGACGCCAAAGATTTACGTCGGCGGCCAGTTCATTCGGTCGGAGAGCGGGCGGGTCTTTCCGGTGAGGCAAGGGGGAAGGGGGAAGGGGGAAGCGGGAAGCGGGAAGCGGGAAGCGGCGCTGCTCGGCAACATCCCGCAATGCACCAGGAAAGATCTTCGGAACGCGGTCGAAGCCGCTGCCAAAGCGGGACCGGATTGGGCGCAGCGGACTCCTTACAATCGCGGACAGATCCTCTACCGGCTCGGTGAGATGTTGGAGTCGAGAAGCGAGGAGATGGCGGAGGCGCTGGCGGTGTCGGGCGCTTCGACCAAGACCAATGCGCGAAAGGAAGTCGCCGCCAGCGTCGATCGGTTGATCTACTACGCGGGGTGGTCGGACAAGTACGAACAGGTTTTGGGCAACACCAATCCGGTGGCGGGGCCGTTCTTCAACTTCACGGTCGCCGAGCCGATGGGAATCATCGGCATCATCGCCGACGACCAGTTTCCACTCCTCGGACTTCTGAGTCAGATCGCGCCGGTCATCATCGCCGGCAACACCTGCGTTTGCCTGGCGTCGGAGGAGTTTCCCTATCCAGCGATCGTACTCGGTGAGCTGCTGGCGGTGTCCGACCTTCCAGGTGGAGTGGTAAACATTCTCACGGGTTTCAGAAAGGAGCTCGTTCCCACGTTTGCGACGCATACCCACATTCGCGGCGTCAGCGCAGTAGTGAGTCAGGAAGAAAAGAAGCAGCTCCAGCTCGGCGCCGCAGAGAGCATCAAACGGGTGCGGGCGCGCAAGCGGGACGATGGACTCGACTGGACAGCGTCGAAATCTCAAAGCGTCTATGAGATTCGGGACTTTATCGAGTTCAAGACGACGTGGCACCCCATCGGCTCGTAGAGTAGCTGCGAGCTGCGAACCAACTGACCAGTTCGAACTGCGATCTAGTTGCGAAAGGCGAACCTACTGCGAATTGAGGACTAACGTCGCGTAAGAAATCGTTGCGGGAGGCGCGATGCGGAATCTGACGCTGCTCCTGGTTCTGCTGGTTCTGCTTGATCCGCATCCGGAATCGGGACGCGTTCCCTCGGTGAGCATCGCGCAGCTGGGGGGCATCGGGGTTCCGACGCTCGTCATCGTCGGCGACCACGAGGCGCTGTCCCTCGCCGCCATCGCGATACGTTGGCGCGTCACATTCCCGGCGCCAAGAAAGTCGTGATTCCCAATGCCGGACATGGCGCACACTTCGCGCAACCCGCTAGTTTCAACTCCGCTTTGATGGATTTCTTTTTCGACGTGGAGCGAAACAAAAGGAAGTGAACGCGATCGAAATGCGCGCGCTGCGCAAAGTCTATAAGGGAAGCGGAAAACAAAGAGGCGGCGGATCTTCGTACAGCGCGAGGTGGGCTCCGCCGGGAACGAGCGCGCCTCCTTCCGGCGATGTCATCGCTCTCGAGTCGCTCGATCTCGACATCGAGGCCGGCGAGTTCTTCGGCTTGCTCGGTCCGAACGGCGCGGGCAAAACCACGGCGATTGGAATTCTTACCACGCGCGTGCTGCCAACCGCGGGAAAGGCCACCGTCGCCGGCGCAGACGTGGTCGAGGATTCAGTGCGAGTGCGGCAGACGATCGGCGTCGTTCCCCAGAGGCCAAATGCCGACCTGAGTCTCAACGTGCTCGAGAATCTGCAGTTCCACGCTGCATACT
>JBKOVX010000382.1:0-5522 GCA_046724115.1 Gemmatimonadota bacterium
CGCCGCCGCGGAGCTGGCGAAGTTGCTCGTCGCCACCTGTCCCCAGACCGCCTCCATGATCGCGCGCATGTTCTGCTGAAACGCGGTGGCGCGCGCCGCCTCGATCTGGGCCTGTGCCTGCCGGAACGACTCGCGCTCGCCCCGCGACACTACAGAAGGCAACACGAGGGGAAGTGTGTCGCGGCCGAGTCGGAGTCGGATGCCGGGCGCGCCGGGGGTACTGGTTGGGGGCGTGACGGGCGGAGCCGGAGTGACCTTGCGCGTGGTATCGCGCGGGTCCTGCGCGTGCGCCAGCCGTGGCACCGCGCAGAGCACTGCACCGAGTAAAAAAACGAGTCCGACACGACGTGACATGTGCTCAGCCGAACGCGCGGAACTCGTTGTGTTCGTGTCGCTTACCCACGAGCGCACGGTATATTTCACTCCGTGAAGATACTGCACCGCTACGTTCTAAAGGAACATGTGGGGCCGCTCACATTTGCCCTCACCGCCCTCACGTCGATTCTGCTCCTCCAATACATCGGGAAGCACTTCGGCGAACTGGTCGGCAAGGGTCTGCCCGCTTTCGTAATCGCCGAGTTCTTTGGCCTGTCGATTCCGCTTACGGTTGCGCTGACACTGCCAATGGCTGTGCTTGTTGCGACGCTCTACGCGTTCAGCCGACTGGCCGCCGAAAACGAGATCACCGCGCTGAAGGCGAGCGGAGTGAGTCTGAGGAGCGTCCTCAAACCGGTGCTGTGGGCAGCGCTCGGCGTCACCTTCGTCATGGTCATCTTCAACGACCAGGTGCTGCCTCGCTCGAACCATCGGCTGGCGGTGCTGCAGCGCGACATTGCGCAGAAGAAGCCGACGTTCGGGCTGCGCGAGCAGGTGATCAACGAGGTGAGTCCGGGAAAGATCTATCTGCGCGCCGGACACCTCGACGAAGCGTCCAACCTGATGCGCGAGGTTACGATCTACGACATGTCCGATGCCACACGGCGGCGCACCATTTACGCCGACAGCGGCAACATGAGAATGACCAACGGGATGAGCGATCTCGAGCTCACTCTCTACAGCGGCAACACCCAGGACGTGCCCGTCAACAACCCGGACGAGCTGCAGCGCCTCTATTTCAACACCGACGTCATTCGCGTGCGTGGGGTCGGCAACCAATTCCAGAAGACGACGGTCGACTCCTACAAGAGCGATCGCGAGATGACTGTTTGTGAGATGCAGGACGCGCAGGACAAGGCGCGCCGGGATCACGATCTGGCGCGTGTGGAGTACGAAAAGAAACTGGCGCAGCTGAAAAAAGAGAAAGTGAAATTGAGTCCAGATGTGCTGAACCAGAACACGAGCGCGCCGTGGGACATCGGACTGGGCAGACTCTATTGCAAGGCACTCGCTGCCTTCGCCCCGAAGCAGGCAAAGGCGCAAGGGGTGCCGCCACCACCACCCGCTCGCGCGCGCGTGACGCAGGGTGCGTCGTCGACGCCGAAGACGACACAGCGCCCGGCGGGTCCGGCGTGGCAGGGATTCGCCTTGCCGACGAAGGACTCGTCGAAAAAAGGAGCGACCGGCCAGACCGCGTCGGGGACGCCGAGCGTAACGCAGCAGGTGGTCCAGCAGCAACCTCCGCCACCAAACAACACCGACATCCCGATTCTCGAGAATCTCAGGCTGAGGCTGCAGGACAGCTCGACGCTGATGAATTCGTACGGGGTCGAGATCCACAAGAAATTCGCGCTGGCGGTGGCGTGCTTCGTGTTCGTGCTGCTCGGCGCGCCGATCGCGCTGAGATTTCCCCGCGGCGGCGTTGGACTCACCATTGGAGTCAGTCTGTTCGTGTTCGCGCTCTATTACGTCTGTCTCATTGCCGGTGAGTCGATTGCCAAACGCGGAATGATGCCGGCGGTGGTATCGATGTGGATGGCGAACGTCATCTTCTCACTGATCGCGCTGTGGATGCTGGCGAAGATGGGTCAGGAAGGCACGACGGCGCGCGGCGGCGACATGAAGGAGATGCTCGGCTCGATCAAAGGCTCGTTCAGATCGAAGCTTGGCTGGCGGAATCGCCGCGTCAGCAGAGAGAGAATCGCCGCTTGAAGAGAATGGTGCGGGCGCTGGACCGCTACGTTTTCGTCGAGTTCTGGAAGATATTCGTGACGACGGCCCTCGGCTTTCCGATCCTCGTCAACATCATCGACCTCACCGACAATCTCGACAAATACCTCGGCCAGAATCTCAGTTGGGGTCGCATCGCTCTCAGCTACCTGTACTGGCTGCCCGATTCGATGTTCATGGTGCTGCCGGCGGCGGTGTTGTTCGCGACTGTTTTCGCCATCGGCTCGCTGACGCGGCATTCGGAGATAACCGCGGCAAAGGCATCGGGAATCAGCTTCTACCGCTTCATCGCCCCAATCTTCGCGGGCGCGGTCATCGCGACGCTCCTCGGGCTGGTGCTGGGCGAACTGGCGCCGATAACGAACAAGAAAAGACTGGAAATTCTGCAAGGCAATCAGCAAAACATCGGGAACGATCGCTACAATTTTGCGTACGCCGCGGACGGAGCGCGTGTCTACAAGATCGGCGCGCTGCACTTGCTCGATGCGTCCATCGAGGGAATGGTGATCGAACGCAAAGGCAAGGGACCTGAATATCCTTCTTACGTCGTCTCGGCGAACTCGGCGCGCTACAACCCGAAGACGGGCTGGATCATGAAGGGCGGCGCGCTGCACGTGATTCCCGATACGCTGCACAATGTCACTTTCAGCTTCGACTCGCTGGTCGACAAGCATTTCACCGAACCGCCGAAGCAGCTGACACTGGCGCAGAAGGCTCCCACCGACATGGGATTCAGGGAGCTCGGACGCTTCATCGAATCGATGGAGCGTTCCGGCGCCGAAGTTAACGAGCTGAGAGTAGAGCGAATGCTGAAGATCGCGATTCCGGTAACCTGTATTGTGATTCTGCTATTCGGCGCGCCGCTGGCCACGAGCACCCAACGGGGCGGTGCGGCGTACGGAGTGGGGCTCAGTCTCGCGACGACTGTGATTTTCCTGATGCTGATTCAGCTGACGAAGGGCATCGGCGGGAAAGGAATGATCCCGGCTGATCTGGCAGCGTGGCTGCCGAGCATCATATTCGGGTTGGTGGGAGCCGTCCTCTTCGCGCGCGTCAGAACTTGATCCGGGATCCGCTCAGTCCGTTCCGCAAGGTCGGCAAGTGGACGTACTTTCTGCGCGATATAGGTCGCGCGATCCCGGACGTGAAGACCTACGGATCGGAAACGATCCGCCAGATGCGCAACATCGGCGTCGATTCACTGCCGCTGGCAGCGATAGTGGCGGCCTTCATCGGCGCGGTGACTGCGTTCCAGACGCGGTACCAGCTTTTCGGCGGCGTGCAGCTGTCGGTGGTCGGACTGATCTCGCGCCAGTCGATCATTCTGGAATTGGGGCCGCTGCTGACGGGCCTGGTGCTGACGGGACGAGTCGGCGCGCGCATTACGGCGGAAATCGGCACGATGCGCGTCACCGAACAGATCGATGCGCTGGAGACGCTGGCGTACGATCCAATCGCGTATCTGGTGGTACCGAGGTTGATCGCGGCGCTCGTCATGCTTCCGATGCTGACGATTCTCGCGGACGCCGTTGGAATTGGCACGGCAATGTTCACGGCGGTGACCGCGACTGACGTCACCAGTGCGGACTTCACCCAGGGGCTGCGCCTGTCGTTCACGCCGTTTCAGATAGTGTATAGCCTCATCAAGGCGTTTATATTCGGAGGCGCGATAGCCTTCTTCTGCTCGTATGAGGGCTACACCGCAAACGTCGGCGCCGAAGGCGTCGGCCGCAGTACCGCGCAGGCAGTCGTCGTGACGTCGGTGGCAATCCTGGTGCTGGATGCGCTGACCGCTCTCCTCCTCGCCCCATACCTGCAGGCATGAAGACAAGAGACGAAGTTCTCGTTGGCCTCGTCGTAACAGCGGCAGTCGTAGTGACCGTACTCGGCTCGCTGTGGCTGGCGCGCGGCGGGCTGTCCAAGGGCTACCCGCTCTACGCGAAGTTTCCTTGGGGCGCGGGGCTCAAGCAGGGACAGCCTGTCCTTCTCGTCGGAGTAAACGTTGGGTACCTCGACGAAGTCGACCTGCATCAGGACGGGATCCTCGTCACTACGCTAAGGATCCAGAAGCACTATCAGGTTCCGGTGACGAGCAAGGCGACGGTGATCCCGAATGGAATCTTCGGCGACATGGCGGTGGCGTTGACGCCGTCGAAGCCGGATGCACGGTCGTTCCAGCCCGGCGACACCATTCCAATTGGACCCTCGACACCGGGAATCGCCGAGCTGACGAGCAAGGCCGATTCGGTGATGAATTCGATAAACGCGGTGTCAGCAGCGCTCGAGCACGAGATGGTGGCCTCGGGCGGCATTCGCGACTTGCGCAACACCATCGCCGCGACGAATCGGCTGGTGAATGATTTCTCGGTGATAGCCAACGAGCAGTCGCGGCAACTGTCGGCGACGATGGCATCGTTGCGCCGGGCGTCGGGCGCGATCGATCCGGCGAAGGTGGATTCGACGGTGCGGAATATTCAGAGTGCCAGCGCCAACCTCGCGGAGCTGAGCGGACAGATCAAGGAGACGTCGCGGAAGCTGGACGCGGTACTGGCCAAGGTGGACAGCGGGTCGGGGAGCGCGTCGAAGTTGATCAACGATCCGGGTGCTTACAACGATGTGCGGGCCTTGCTGCAGCGGATGGATTCGCTGCTCGCCGACATAAAGAAAAATCCCAAGCGCTACATCAACGTTCGAATCTTCTAGCGGCTTAAGTACCGTAACTTGCAAAGGCGAACTACACACCGCTGGCCGCTGATAGCAGCAGCGCTCATAGCGTGCCGCTGCAAGAAGACGGGACATATCTACTTGGCGTTCTGATGCACGGCTCGCGTTTCCTTGAGGAAATCGCGATCTGTCCCGAGGCAGTGAAGCGGCCGGCTAACCGCTTAGCGGCTATCAGCGGCCAGCGGTGTGTAGTTCGCTTTTGCAGTTGTCTTCACGGCGCGCCGACGGTTCGACGAGCGAATCGAGATGGGCGCGTCGGTTTGGGTCGGTGGACGCGCGCGGGCGGTTGTTTCATCTGCCAGCGGATGCGTATTGCGACAGCGACCAGCACGAGCAGCATGCAGAGCTCGACATAGACCTTCTCGCCATCCAGGAAGTCGATGGGATTGTCCTTCAGATTCGGGTCGGTCAGAATTCCGTGAATGTAGAAGAGCATCGCCGTTCCGTAGGCGGTGAAGTGGAGCGATTTCCAGGTTTTCCTGCCCAGCTCGCGACGGAAGTACGACGTCATCACCACGAACGCGAGTGAGTAGAGCGCCAGCGCGCCGAGGACGTTGATCCAGGGCTGCTTGGGCGCGTTCACGGGGTAGACGATGTCGATCAGCGTGAATTTCGCGGTCGATGAAAAGAGAATGATTACCGGGTGGATGATCGCAATGGAGAGCGCGATGTACGCGGTCCAGTTGTGGATC
>JBKOVX010000449.1:0-2945 GCA_046724115.1 Gemmatimonadota bacterium
CCCTTCGATACTCGCCACCCTTCGATACTCGCCACCCTTCGATACTCCGCCACCCTTCGATACTCGCCACCCTCCACGCCCACCCGCATCGCCCATGACAAAATCGGTTGGTCTTCTAGCAATCTCCCTGGCCTTCACTGGCGCCTGTTCCTCCACACCAGAGCCGAAAACGGCCCCTTCTCCCCAGCGGGCTGTCGGGCAAAACGGCGATACCACAACCAGAGCTGCTGGTGACACCGGCAGAGCGGGCGGTGGAGCTACGCAGCCGCGTCCGTACAATCGCGTCATTACCCGCGATGCTCGCACTCGGCGCGGGATGTTCGCGGTCCATCGCGTAAATGAGAAACTCTATTTCGAGATTCCGCGGAAAGAGCTGAACAAGGATATGCTGATGGTTGGCCGGTTCACGCGCGCGGCGGCATCGAATCCGCGGCTGCCGGGCGGACAATTCGGCAATTACGGCGGTGATCAATTCGCGGAGCGAACGCTGCGATGGGACAGAAGCGGCAACCGCATCGTGCTTCGTTCGCCGTCCTTTGCCATCGTCGCGGACACCACAACGCCGGTTTATCGGGCGGTGGAGGCGTCGAACTATCCACCAGTGATTGCCGTCTTCAACGTCGAAGCGTACGGACCTGATAGCGCCGCGGTGATCGACGTCACCCGCCTTTACACGACCAGCATACCCGAGTTCGCCGCAATCCGCGGGACTCTCGACGAGCGCCGCAGCTACATCGAAAACGCGCTCGCCTTCCCTGACAACGTCGAGATCGAAGCGACACAGACCGGTACACCTCCGGCAACCCCCGCCGCCGGCGGCGGTGGGGGCGGCGGCGGACAGGCCGGTGGCCCTCAGCCGGCGCAAAGTGTCCTGGCTCACTGGAGTCTCGTGCGACTGCCGGAGAATCCGATGACGCCGAGGAGATTCGATGAGCGCGTCGGATTCTTCTCGCTCACACAGGTGGATTTCGGGACCAGTGAACAACGTTCAGCCGACCGCACGTATATCACGCGCTATCGCCTGGAGAAGAAAGATCCCAGCGCAGCGCTGTCGGAGCCGGTGAAGCCGATCGTGTACTACGTCGATCCGGCGACGCCGGAGCAGTGGAAGCCGTGGGTGAGAAAGGCGATTCTCGATTGGCAGCCGGCGTTCGAGGCCGCCGGATTCAAGAATGCGATCATCGCCATGGATCCGCCCGCGAACGACCCGGACTGGTCGCCCGAAGATGTGCGTCACACTGTGATTCGCTGGCTGCCGTCGACGGTAGAAAATGCACAGGGACCGCACGTCCACGATCCGCGCACCGGCGAGATCCTGAACGGATCGGTGCGCATGTTCCACAACGTCCTCAACCTCCAGCGCGATTGGTACTTCACGCAGGCCTCGCCACTCGATCCCCGTGCGCGCAAGCTGCCATTCCCGGATTCGCTGATGGGTCGGCTGCTCGAGTTCGTCGTGGCGCACGAGATCGGACACACGCTTGGACTGCGGCACGATCAGATCGGCAGCTCGACTTACCCGGCCGACAGCGTGCGCAGCGCGACATGGGTGCATCGGATGGGACACGCGCCGTCGATCATGGACTACTCACGGTTCAACTACGTCGCGCAACCAGAGGACAACATTCCGGTAGCGGACATCGTTCCGGGCATTGGTCCTTACGACAAGTTTGCGATCATGTGGGGATACACTCCGATTCCGTCGGCGCGGAATTCGGATCAGGAGCGGCCAACGCTCGACCAGTGGGCGCGAATGCAGGACACCATTCCATGGTATCGCTTCTCGGAGAACAACGAGGGCGGATACGGCACCCTGAATGAGGCGGTCGGTGATGCGGATCCGGTGAAATCCACCGGACTTGGCTTCAAGAACCTGCGACGCGTCGTCACCTACATCGAGGGCGCGGCAACACAGCCAGGAGAAGACAACGACGACCTGAGGGAGCTGTACGACAGGACCGTCGGCCAGTGGGCGACCGAGGCTGGGCACGTAGCGACCGTGGTGGGCGGTGATGCCGTGCAGTACAAGTCCGGCAGCCAGGCCGGCGACGTCTACACGCCACTCTCCAAGGCGCGCCAGCAGGAGGCGATGCGCTTTCTCAATGAGAACGTATTTCAGACTCCGACCTATCTCATTCAGCCGTCTATCGCGCGCCGGATCGAAGCGGGCGGGATGATAACGCGCATCACGAATGCGCAGGCGCGCGTTCTCACCGGGCTGCTGAACGACCAGAGACTCAATCGGCTCCTCGAGAACGAGGCCCTGGCGTCGAACAAACAGGAGCCCTACTCCCTTGCATCGATGTTGGGAGATCTGAAGCGCGGCGTCTGGACGGAGCTGGATCAGTCCCGCGTGTCTATCGATCCCTATCGTCGAACGCTTCAGAACCAGTATCTGTCGCAGATCAATCTGAAGCTCAATCCACCCCCGACACCGACGACGCCAGTAGTGAACTTTCCGGGTTTCACGCCTCCCGCCCCGCTGCTCGATGACGCCAGGAATGAGCTGAGGGGCGAGTTGGTGTCGCTGCGGGCAGACGTTCGGCGCGCGATACCGCGGGCAGCAGATCGTGAGACGCGGCTACACCTCGATGGAGTGGATCACGCGATCGGAGAAATCCTCGAACCGAAGAAATAAGGAGGGGCGAGGCCCGAGGGGCGAGGGTGAGAAAAAAAACGGGGGCGGCTTTTGGCCGTCCCCGTTTTTCTTGTTCCAGCTACGTGGTGCGAATTAGACGCAGGTGATTCCACCGTTGGTCATGTCGCAAACCTTGGCAGACTGCGAGTGCGTGGCGTTCGCGCTCCACGACGGAGGCGGGCCAGCAACTGCCGTAACCGTAACGGTTACGTTCTGCGAGGGCGTGAAGCCCTGAAGCGGCGTAGCATAGGTCGCGGTTCCAGAGAAGTAGGCACCACCGTTGTCGGCAGCGTACTGCTCTTCGTAG
>JBKOVX010000191.1:0-3210 GCA_046724115.1 Gemmatimonadota bacterium
CGCGGTATCATTCGCGGCCGCCGCAGCCTTGGTCGTGTCGGCGACGTTTTTTTGCGCGCGTGCACAAGCCATGACTGCAAGTGCGATCGTGATCCATCTTCCGGCAACGCTGGGTGCGGCGAGTGATCTAAGCATCGAACCTCCCTGGCGGTGGCTGGGGGATGCTACTTCGGTTTTGGTTGTGCCGCGAGGGCTCTCATTCTGGTGACGACCTGCTGCAACGGCGGATCGGCGGTTGCCCATAACTGAGTGACGGCGAGTGCCCATCTCCTGCGATCGTCGGCCTCCCCGCGAGCGTTCGCGAGCTCGGCGCGGAGAACCATCGCTCGACCCGCGGCCGCTGCCGACGCCGCGTCCCGCAGCGAAACCGCGCTCAAGCTCGGTAGGGCGCCCAGGGCACGATCAAGTTGACGTTCCGCGCTGACGGTGTCGCCCATCGCGGCGCGAAGCCAAGCGACCTGATAGCTGTGTTCCAGCGAGATATCACCCGGACGCTGCGTTCGCGCGTCTTCGGTCACTTTTGCGAGAAGCGCATTCAGCGTGCGCGCGTCGTTCTTCGCATAGGCTTGTTGAAGATTGAGGAGCTTGTTCTTGGCTTCGATCCCAAGACTCGATTTGGCGTTCGTGCAGGGTGCGAGCATGCTCAAGGGCCGCGCTTTCACAGCACGTTTTACTTCCGCCTCCTGACTCTCGGCAACGTTTTGAGCGAGAGCCTGATCGAGTTTGCGTTCGACGGCGTGGATCGTATCCGAGCAAACTCCGAGCGCGGCGAATGCGAAGAAGGGAGCTGCAGCATCCATGATGGGCACGCTTAACGCCGACGCGGAAGCCGCGTAATCGTGGGTAATCCGAGCCAGCTCGGCAGTCTTTCCAATCTTGCCGGTCAGCGCAGCCAGACCGAGGAGTGCCTGTGCTTCATCGTTACGCTGCGTGGTCGTCTGTAGGAGAGAATCCGCCAACACTCTTGCGCTTATAAAGTCGCCCTGCTTGAAACGGAGCCAAGCATCCTTACTCCCAGCGAGCAGACGATCGTGCGGTGTAACCGCGACTTCTCTGGCTTTCGCGATCGCTTCGATAGCCGACATCGATCCGGTTCTGCCGCGTGTGATTTCTCCCCGGGCCTCGAGCACCTCGGTCAATGCAAGAAAGGCTGCCGAGCTAGTTGGCGCGCGTCGGGTCCAGTCGCTGGCGAAGTCCGAGAGCACAACAAGATCCGCATCGATCGCCTTATTCCGTGCTGCGGCTGTTTGGTCAGCGGGCAGGTTAGCAAACTGGGCGAGTGGATACGGAACGAAGACGACGGTATCGCGGATCAGCGCCGCGTAAGCCGCAAAGTCTTCCCCCTCGATGTTGTTGCCCCTTCGAGTCTTCGTTGATGCCGTGGGCAACAGATCCTGTAGTTGGTCGAAGGAAAGGATTGAATGCGCGTTGGGATTAGCACTGAGCGCACCCATGAATGCCTTTGCGGCATCCGAGTAGCGGCTTCTGAAACGCCAGCCGGAGGGGCTCGTCGCAGAACGAACGACGAGCGAATCAAGCGCCTGGCATTGGCCAAGACCGTAAAGTCCGACAAAATCCAGTGTATCGGATTTCACCAACCTCGAGTATGATGCGCAGGCCTCCGGATAACGGCGATCCGCAATTTGGCTTACTGCCGTGCCAAGGAGCCGATCGCGATCGGACAATCCGCTCGCCGAGTTGAGACCCTGCGATAACTGCTCCCGCCAATCCGCGCGCGCGTCCGGCGAACGCCACGCGAGAATCTGAGCGAGCCAAATGCGCGCGGGTCCGAAATCAGCATCGGCGGCAGTCGCGCTCCGGAAATTCTGCTCCGCCAAGGCGAAATCACCATTGGCGATCGCTACGTGTCCGCGACCGTAGTCGGTCCAGGCAACATAGGAGCTGGTTCTTCCGTCACCGCCATCTGCGGCGGCAGGTCGGTTGGGAACCTTGAGCAGGTCGCGCACGGCGGATCTGATCGCGGAACTGTCGGCGTTCGCGCGCAGCAAAATCGATTTGCGTGGCACGTTCGACGAGACATCGAACAGTTCGACCCGCGCCTGTGAAGGATCGTCGGCGCTCATCTGGCCCCAGATGAAACCCCCAGCGCCGGCGCTTCTGGCGAAATCGGCCGCGGCTCGCGTCGACCTGGGTGGGGAAGTGGATACTGCATCGGACAAATCCTGATCACTCGCCACGTGCAGTCCGCGCCACTCGGTGAGCGCCGCGTACATGCGGTTCATCAGGCGATCACGATCGGTGCGCGACGCTGTACCGCCAAACGGAACCAGCGCGATTTTCGTCGAGTCGAGTTCAGAGCCAAAGAAGGAACCCCGCAGTCCGGGAATCCTGCCGCGCGCTGTCGCAACAGCCGCAAGTACTACGACAACACCAATCGCGGCTATCAATACGCGACGCTTGTTGATTCGAGTCGACCAGGAGGGGTGCTCATCCGGTGACGCTGCTGGAGCCTTCCCATCGACGATCGATCGAGCGCGGAGCGCCTCGGCCGCTCGAGCGGCTTCCCTGGCTGCTCGCTTAGCCTCGCGCGGATTGAGTAGGGCAACTCTTTCGAGGTCCGCTGGTGCCGCCGATGCCGGCGGCGCGGCGACCGCGGGAGTGACGTTCGTGTACGGCGCGAATTTCTCTCGCACTCCACTTCGGCGGGCCAGCTCTGTCGCGAATTCGTAGGCTGTCTGATAGCGATCGTTCTGGGCGCGCTCGAGCGCAGTGGCAACGACACGGTCAACCCAGGGAGGAACGTCCCTTCGCACCGATGAGACGGTCGGCGCAGTCTCAGTGAAGCGTTTGACGAAACCTTCTTTGCCGGTGAAGGGCGGCTTCCCGGTCACCATCTCGTAGAGCACGCAGCCGAGGCTGTAGATGTCACTGCGGCCATCGAGCTCGCGATCGCCCATGAGCTGCTCGGGACTCATGTAGGCGGGAGTGCCCGGGCTGCCCGTTCCCGTTCGCGTCAGCTGTCTGACTCCGGCCAGATCGATTGCGCGGGCGATCCCGAAGTCGGCCAGCATCGGGTGTCCGGCGGAGAGCAAAATATTTTCCGGCTTGATGTCGCGATGGATTATTCCCTGGCCGTGCGCGTACGCGAGCGCATCAGCGGCTTCACGCGCAATCCTGAACGCCGCCGAGACTTCGAGCTGGCGCTCGCGGTTTATGCGATCGCGCAACGTCTCGCCGGCGACATAGGGC
>JBKOVX010000418.1:0-4803 GCA_046724115.1 Gemmatimonadota bacterium
GAGGTGCACCGGCTATGTGCGTTAGACGGAGGGAAACATCCGGTGTTAAGGCTGGGCTGTTATCAAGGCGGGCCGTTGATCTTGGCGCTAGGTCGCCCATCGAATACTAAAGCGGGACTATCCCGCCGCGGCGGTCGGTACGGTACCGAACCTTCTCTCCCGCGAGTGGAACTCCTTCACGGCCGCGGCGAGGTCCGCCGGCGCGAAGTCAGGCCAACGCCGCTCGGTGAAGTAAAGCTCGGCGTACGCGCACTCCCATAAAAGGAAGTCGCTCAAGCGCTGCTCGCCGCCGGTCCTGATCAGAAGATCGACGTCGCGGCACTCACCATCCCAGTGATCGACCTTGCACATTGCACGGGAGAGCTCTTCACGCGTCACGTTCTGCTGCTGGCCATTCAGATGCTCGGCCGCCCTGACCAGTGCGTCGCGCGACGAGTAGTCGACCGCAATGCGGAGATCGAGTCGGGTCCCGTGACGAGTTGCTTCTTCGGCGGCTCGGATCGCGCGCAGCAGCTCCGACGGAATGCGATCGCGGCGCCCGATTATTCTCATGCGAACGTCGTTTGTTACGCAGCGATCGGTCTCGGCCACGAGGTAGCGTCGGAAAAGACGCATCAACAACGCGACCTCACGTGATGGACGCGCCCAATTGTCCGCCGAGAATGCGTACAGCGTCAGCATGCCGATGCCGCAATCGGGGGCGGCCTCGACGATCTTGCGCACGACGCGGGCGCCGGCAATGTGTCCGGCTGTGCGCGGCCGACCGCGGGCATTCGCCCACCGGCCATTGCCGTCCATGATGATTGCGACGTGAATACCACTCTGCGCCGGCGTCGGTTGCGGCGTACGGAGATGCGTATGCTTCACAGTATGGTGAGAGTGAGACACTTAGTTAGCGCTCCCGCGTGGCGCGAATGAGCGCTTCCATGTGATCCAGGTACCGCTCGAGCGCGCGACGACCGGCCGCGGTCAGTCTGTACTCCGTCTTCGGCATCCGGCCCTCGAAGGACTTGGTACAGGTGATGTACTCGGCCTCCTCGAGCTTGCGCGCGTGCACGCTCAGATTGCCGTCCGTCGTCTTCATCAACTTCTTGAGATCGCTGAAGCTGAGTGAGTCGTTGACGGCAAGCGCGCTGACGATTCCAAGCCGGAGACGCTCGTGAATCAGTCTGTCCAACACATCGGCGCGCGCCGACACAGGCGTGCCTCCGTCGGATTTTCCGCGCACGCTCCGCAAGTCGCCCACCGGACGGCGATCGTCCCGGGCAGTGCCGTGCTTAGCCACCGTGCCTCCGGGCGATAGGGATGCCGAACGCGATGTGCAGCCCGCCAAAGGCGGCGGCCATGATCCAGTCGTTCCAGGTCGCCGGAGTGAAAATCGCCAGCGTTCCGGCGAGCATGAAGCAAATCCCCATCACGGGGACGATCCTCACCGAGAATGCTCCACCCGCAACGACCGCGCAGCCGTAGAGGAGAAGCCACATCCCGGGGATCGCTTCGACCAGTCCAGCGCGGTAGAGCACGATGGTGAGCAACGCACCAACGAGCATGGGGGGTGAGAAAACGAGAAGGAATTTTCTGCCCGGTCCGGACAAAAGGGGCACGCGGGCTCGGCGAGCCTTCCTTACAATCGCCCATAGCATGACGCACGGCGCGAGGACGGCTGCGGCCATCCAGACGTAGATCGACCGCAAGACTGAGTGCTGCGCGGAGGCGATCGTCGCGGCGACGGTGGCGATGATGCCGACGGCGACCATACCCCAACCCGAAACGGCGGTAAAGGAACCCGCCGCCTCCATCGTGTCGCGGATGAAGGCGAGGTTGTCCATCGCCCGGGCGTGGAGCGCCGGGGGCTCTGGAGCTGCTTCGCGATGTAGAGGTCTGACCGAGGACATAGTTCGAATGCTACCTGTGCATTTGACGACTGTCAAGTACTTTGCGTCACAAAGCAGGGCGCGGATTGCCTGGTACTTTGGCGCTTATTACCCCAGAGCGATCGGCCCGGGTAGGGGGTCGCTGGCCGGAAAGCTCTGCTCGACCATCTTGTCCAGCCGGCGCTCCTCGATTGCCGACGAAAGCAGCTCGACCAGCTTGGCGCAGAAGGCTGGGAGGTCGTCAGGTTTCCTGCTTGTGAGAAGCTTCTGATCCAGCTGCACCTGCTTGTCCACCCAGGCTCCGCCGGCGTTCTTGACGTCGGTTTCCAGGCTCGGCCACGAAGTTATCGTGCGGCCTCTCACAGCATCGGCCTCCACCAGCAGCCACGGTCCATGGCATATCGCAGCCACCGGCTTGTCCAACTCCATAAACTCGCGAACGAATCCCACGGCCTCTTTGTTTGTCCGCAGCTTATCGGGATTGGCGACGCCACCCGGAAGGACCAGCGCGTCAAAATCGCGGGCACTCACCGTCGAGACCTCTAGATCGACGTGAAACTTCTCGCCGTCGTCGCCATGGTTCACCGATTGTATTTCGCCAGTCTTGTCGGAGAGCAAAACGACGTCGGCCCCTGCTTGCTTCAACGCATTCCAGGGTGCGGTGAGCTCGACCTGCTCCACGCCGTCGGTAGCGAGGAATGCGACTTTGCGTCCCTTAAGCTGGCTTGCCATAACGATCTCCGGCGTGATTGCACGATTGACTGAGACTAATCAATGAGTCAGAAAATGTGCCAGCGATTATTGTCACAAGCCATCCGTTCCCGCCTTTGCTGCTAATATTTGATTGTGACAATCGTCGAACTCTTTGGCCACGAACAGCTGCGCGAGCGGCTCTCGGCGAGCATCCGCGCGGGCAGGCTGCCGTCAAGCCTTTTGTTGCAGGGTCCGCGCGGCGTGGGGAAACAGCGTCTCGCGATCTGGATCGCGCAATCGCTCCTCTGTCGCGAGTCCGATCCTCCGTGCGGCGAGTGCGTCAGTTGCAGATATGCAGCGGACCTCACCCATCCGGATCTGCACTGGATTTTCCCGCGTCCCCGCCTGAAGGACTCTGATCCCGACCTGAGTCAGGTACGCGATGATTACGCTGAAGCGATCGCCGAGCGCGCTGCGGAGCATGGTTTGTATCCATCGCCTTCCGGCACAGAAGGCATCTACGTCGCGACAGTTCGGTACCTCGTTCAACAAGCCGTGATCGCGCCGGCAATCGGACGCCGCAAAGTCTTCATCATCGGCGATGCCGAGCGCATGGTGCCGCAGGAAGGAGCCGACATGGCGGCGAACGCGTTCCTCAAGCTCTTGGAGGAGCCGCCGGCGGACACGACGATAATTCTCACATCGAGCGAGCCGGGCGCCTTGCTGCCGACGATCCGCTCCCGCGTCGTCACCGTGCGCGTCCCATTGCTTCACGACAAGGACGTGCGCGCGTTCGTCGAGAACACGGTCGTCAAGAGAACGCTCGACAAGAATGGAAAGGCAACGGCAAGCGAGCGCGTCCGCGCTGCCGCGGGCGCCCCCGGAACTCTTCTCACGGGAGAGGCCGACGCCAAAGCTACAGTCAACGCGCGGCGAATCGTCGACGCAGCGGTCTCGGCGCGTGCATCGACCATCCACGCGACCGCTCTGGCGCAGGGATCGTTCGGTGCGCGCGGGAGCTTCGCTGACACGCTCGATGCGCTGGTCGCATTACTCGGCGAGCGAGCGCGCGATGCCCTTCACCGAAACGACACATCGGCCGCCGCGGCCGCGAGCAAAGCTGTCGACGCCGTTCTTCAGGCGCAGACGTGGACGGAGACCAACGTCAGTCCACAACTCATTGCATCGAAGCTGATTCGTGACCTGGCGACGAGTCTGAAATGACCGACCTCACCCATCTCGACGCCGAGGGCCGCGCTCGCATGGTGGACGTCGGCGCGAAAGTGGAAACAGCGCGCACCGCGCGCGCCGAGGGGTCGATCTCGATGAGCCTCGAGGCACTCGATGCGATCGAGCAGAATGCGTTAGCCAAGGGTGACGCAATCGTCGCGGCGCGCATCGCCGGAGTCATGGGGGCGAAGCGTACGTCGGATCTTATCCCGCTGTGTCACCCCATCGCGCTGACAGATGCAGGGGTGGAGCTGGAGATCGATCGCGCCCTGCCCGGCGTCCGGGTCATCGCCTGGGCGTCGACGCGCGGCCGTACCGGCGTCGAGATGGAAGCACTGACCGCGGTCACGGTCACTCTGCTCACCATCTACGACATGGCCAAGTCACTCGACCGCGGGATGGAAATTTCCGAAGTGCGCCTGACCGAAAAACGCGGGGGAAAGAGCGGCGACTGGAAGCGCGATTAGCTCTCGCGGTAGGGCTCCATGTGCACGAGTACGCTCACCACACTCGGTATCGCTTCGCGGATCGCGTATTTGATCTTGGCGGCGATCTCGTGGGCCTCGTCCAGAGATATTGCCGGATCCGATTGGGCATGGAGATCGACGTAGAATCCGAGCCCGGAGCCGCGAACGTTCAACCTCTCGACGTGTCGGACTCCGTCGACACGAAGCGCCGCCTGTAGCGCTTTCTCCTTGACCGCGCTATCGGGCGCCTCGTCCATCAGCCCCGAGATCGCGGGCCGCAACGTCCGCACGCCATTAACTGCGACAAGCATCGCCGCGACGAGTGCCGCCCAGTCGTCGGCGGCTTCCCAACCCGGCCCACCCAGGAGCGCGATGCTGATGCCGACGAACGCGGCCAGCGAACTGACGGCGTCGGCGCGGTGGTGCCAGGCGTCGGCGGTGATAGCGGTGCTGCCAACTTCCCTGCCGACTTTCGACACGCGTCGATAGAGAAGCTCCTTGATGATGATGACGCCGGCTGCGACGAACAGCGTAAAGGG
>JBKOVX010000233.1:0-4484 GCA_046724115.1 Gemmatimonadota bacterium
TAGCTTCGTCGGCAGCGTCAGATGTGTATAAGAGACAGTCTCGACACCACCGTCAGTCCGGCGGTGGATTTCTTCCAGTACGCCAACGGCGGCTGGCTGAAGAGGCATCCGATCCCCGCGTCTGAGGCGAGCTGGGGCATCGGCAATGAAGTGCGCGAGCAGCTCTATGTGAACCTGCGGCAGATCAACGAGCAGTCCGCCGCATCCCGGGCCACGCCGGGCAGTGACGCGCAGAAGATCGGAGATTTCTGGGCGACAGCGATGGATACGGTGAAGCTCGAGCAACAAGGGATTCATCCGCTCGACGCCGAGCTCGCGCGAATCGACGCGATCAAATCGACGAGCGACGTCATGGATGTCGCATTCGCTCAGGGGCCGCTGCAGGTCGGACCGTTCTTCGGCTTTTACGTCTATCAGGACGAGAAAAAATCCGATGTGCAGGCCGCTCATCTCAGTCAGGGTGGATTGGGACTGCCAGAGCGTGATTTCTATTTCAACCCCGATACCGGCGTCACGCGGATCCGCCAGGAATACGTCGCGCATATCGCGCGCACACTGCAGCTCCTCGGGCGCGATCAGGCCTCGGCGAGCAAAGCAGCGCAGGACGTAATGACGTTCGAGACGGCACTGGCAAAAGCGTCGCGGAAGCTCGAGGATCTCCGCGATCCCGTCGCCAACTACAACAAGATGTCGCCTTCACAGCTGCAGGCGAAGTACACTCCGAACATCGATTGGGCGGCGAGACTGGCCACGTGGAATCTGCGTCCGGATTCGGTGATTGTTGGCCAGCCGGAATTCTTCAGCGCGCTGCATGGTCTACTGCACTCCACGCCGATCCCGGTGCTGCAGGACTATCTGCGCTATCAGCTCGTTACCACCTACTCGCCCTACCTGAGCAATCAGTTCTACAACGAGTATTTCAACTTCTACGGTCGGGTTCTCAACGGCCAGCGGGAGCCGCGCGCGCGCTGGAAGAGGGTGCTGGATATCCAGGGTAACGCGATGGGAATGGTCCTCGGCCGGATTTTCGTGAATGAGTATTTCCCGCCCGCGGAGAAGAAGCGGTACACCGACATGGTGGAAGCGATTCGCACCGCGTATAGCGAGCGCATTAATCGACTGACATGGATGAGCGACTCGACCAAAGCGCGGGCGCTGCAGAAGTTGTCCACTGTCTATCCAAAGGTCGGGTATCCGGACAAATGGAAGGACTATTCGGCGCTCGTCGTCGGCCGGAACTCGTACGTCGAGAACATGATCAACGCCAATCGGTGGGCGTTCAACGACAACATCTCCAAGTTCGGCAAGCCGGTCGATCGCACCGAGTGGGGGATGACGCCGCAGACGTACAACGCGTACTACAATCCGTCGAACAACGAAATCGTACTGCCGGCGGCGATCTTTACGATTCCCGGCGTTCCCGATTCAGCGATCGATGATGCGGTTGCTTACGGCTACGTCGCCGCGGGCACGATCGGCCATGAGATCACCCACGGCTTCGACGACGAAGGTCGCAAGTTCGACGCTGCCGGCAATCTCACCGATTGGTGGACGAGCGCCGACGCCGCGAACTTCGAGAAGCGCGCCGAGGTGATGGCGAAGCAGTTCGACGCCTACGAGCCGATGCCGGGACTGCACATCAACGGCAAGGCCGGGCTCGGCGAGAATATCGCCGACTACGGCGGCGTTCTGCTCGGCCTCGACGCGTTCAGGAAGACGAAGCAGTATCAGGAAGGAAAGAAAATCGGCGGACTCACACCGCTTCAGCGCTACTTCCTCGGCTACGCGATCGGCTGGATGTCGCAGCAACGCGACGAGTCACTGCGCAGCCAGTTGTTGAGCGACGTCCACTCACCGGCCAAGTGGAGAGTGCTCGGGCCGATCTCTAACGTTCCGGAGTTTTATCAGGCTTTCGGAGTGAAGCCGGGGCAGCCGATGTATCGGGCTGATTCTGTGCGAGTGCAGATCTGGTAGCCGAGCCGAGCTTGTCCAAACCCACCATGTAGACCTCGAGCCCCATGCTGGGGAGCGTTTTTGAATAGCCGGCGACGAGCTGCTCCTTGTAACGGTCGAGATCGAAGTTGAAGAAGCCGTTCGGTTGACGATCGACGATCTGCATGTCGGCGTCTAGCATCAGCAGCTTGCCGAAGTGGAGCGTACCGCCCTTGTACTACATGTACGCGGGTACCGACGTGTCGGGCGGAGTGAGCTCCGGCGCGTCGGCTGGTGAGCCAAAGGTCTGAACGAGCTCATCGCCTTCGATTCGGATCGCAGTTGCATGGCCCTCGATCGCCGGCGGTGGCAGAATCTTCGTCGGATCGAGTAACAGGTCGTTTCCCTTCACCGTCACCCCCACGGCTTTCCTGAGGTCGAGGATTTTCTCGAGGTTGAGATGGAAGGCGCGCATTAGGGCGTCGCCATCGACGCCGAGGATGCGGGTCTTGACTGGATGGAGGCGAATCAGACCTTCTGGTGTTACCGACAAATCCGCGGTGATCTCGAACGGAATGTCGAGGATCTTGTGCATGATCCCGGTCTGCACCAATCGGGATCCCGCCGTGTGCACCTTCAGTTTCTTGAGTGGCGCACCGGGATAGGCGAAGATGTGGCGATTCATCAGCTCCGTGATGTCGTTGCCGTTGAGCCCGATCTCGGCGTAGGCGAGATGGATCAGAAACGCGTTCTTGTCGTCGAAGAGAACCGGCCCGCCCCGCAGCGATCGCATGGAACCGCGCATGGTGCGAATGCGGAGCGCGGCGCCGGGAATGATCCAGAAGTTGACATTGCGCATCGACGCCCTGGTGACCGTGTCGCCCTTGTCGTCCGGGATCGAGGATTTGGCCGCAGCGGTCAGGCGTGAATCCGAGAGCGGGACCTGACCGAATGCAACTGCAACTGCGGCGAGCGCGACGAGCGGGGCTGCTACTGCCTTGACCGGGATCATTACCGTAATCAGGGCAAATCATTGTCCTGATTAGAGCCGGTTTGGGCGAAAGTATTGCCAAATGGTGTCGGCGGCAGAAAACATGGGGCGAAGGCTCGGACGCATCGGCTGACAGCCTAGCGGCTATCAGCGGCCAGCGGTGCGTCGTTCGCCTTTTCTCAGCCGTCCGAGAGGTACCTCGCGACGTTCTTGGCTAGTCTCTTCGACGCGCGGTTCGCCTCGAACAGATGCCCGCGCAGACTGTGGACGAACCCCACGAAGTAAAGACCGGGACGCGACGTCGGAGACCCCGGAGCACCGATCGGTTCACCGGATTCATCGAGCACGCCGTCGCCATCAATGAGATTACCGAGGCCGGTGCCGAATCCAGTCGCCGCGATCACGGCGTCGAACCGTTCTTCCACAGCGTCGGCGTAGACGGCGCCGGTCGGCGTCAATCGCGCCAGCGCCGGCCGAATGTGAACGATGCCGCGCTTCACCGCCTCGACGAAACCGACGTTGATCAGCGGTACGCGCCTGGCCGAAAACGGCCCCCACTGTGGGCGGGGAATCGAATAAATGGTGAGATCGCCGAGGACGAGGCGGGACGTGAGTCGGCCGATTCTGTCGGCAATCGAGGCGGGCAGAAAACTCAGCATGATCCCGGTGCGCTGCACCGGCATTCCGAATGGATCTCGCGGGACGATCGCCGGCGGAGTCCGAATCGACAACGCCACGAACTCTCCGCAACTCTCGGCGATGTCGGTGGCGATCTCGGCGCCGCTGTTGCCGGCGCCGACAACGAGCACTCGCTCGCCGGTGTAAGGCGTTGGCTTGGAGTAGCCCGCCGAGTGTGACAGCTCGCCGCGGAAAGTGTCCGCTCCCGGCCAGCGAGGGATGATCGGAATCCGATATTGGCCCGTCGCAATCACCACCGCTCGCGCGTACCACGTTCCGGACGATGTCGAAATCTTCCAGCGCCGCGGCAGGTCGGGATCCGCGCTCACCCTGGTGACAGCGCACGAGGTGACGACGTCGAGCCCGAAGTGCGCGGCGTACTCCTGCAGGTAGGCGACGAATTCGTCGCGCGTGAGGTAGCGCGGATAGCGCGAAGGGATTCCGAAATACGCCAGCCCCGAGAATCCACGCACCGTGTGCAGTCGCAATCGATCGTACCGCCGCGCCCAGGATCCGCCGATCTCGGCATCCTGTTCGAGGACGACGGAGCGGATCCCCGCGCGCTTGAGTGCGCCGGCGGAGGAGAGGCCCGAGGCCCCGGCTCCAATAACAACGACTGAGGCTTCAGGCATTGTTATAAACTGCAACGGAACGGGTGCGAGGTGTGAGTAGCGTAGGTGCCAGTTGTTAGTTCACTACGCCCGGACGTATCACGGCTGCGTGACAGCGACTGCTTGTGCTACGAATGCCACTAGTGCCGTCACGACGTCGTGAACTGAAAGCTGGTACCTGTGCTACTCACACCTCGCACCCGTTCCGTTGCAGTTATGAGTACCTCGCACCCGTTCAGTCGCAGCTACGAGACCTCGCACCCGTTCAGTTG
>JBKOVX010000184.1:0-8406 GCA_046724115.1 Gemmatimonadota bacterium
GCCGAGGTCGAGGTGAAGGTGATCTTCCGCGTATCCGGTCGGCGCTCCATAGGGGCGGGTCCAGATACCAGGAAGGGTCTCGCGCGCGATCAGGCTGAACCGCTCGATCGCGTTTCTATTGTCCAGGTAGGTGTCGCCAATGCGGTAGATGTTGGCGGCGGTCCCCCAGGCGTGCGGAGTAGCGTTCTTGGAAAACCGATGGGACGGGGACCGATAGCCCCCGTTGGCCGAAATGTGAACCAGAGTCCCGACTGCTTCCCGGAACCGCTCCAGGCACACCGCAAGGAGAGTGATAGCGCACGGAACGTACCGGGGGAAAGTCCGCAGGGCGGGGGCTTCCCGGACGTCGACCTGGATGAACTCCCAGAGGAGGAAATGGCTGGCCAGCTCGATTTTCATGGCCGAATCCCAGGACGGAACCTCGTAGAAATAGCGGGGCAGCTGCCGGGGAAACCCGTTGGTGTCCTTCCAATCTTCCCCGGGCCGGAGGGCTTTCCGGTACTCGGGCGGCAGCGTCAGGCCGTCGACCACCCGCAGTGGAAAGTTGGGGGGCTCAGTCACCTTTTCGGTCTCGTCCAAGCGGGTCGAAGCTGTCATTCATCCTTCGGGCCTTGGGTCAACTGCTCGAATATGGTATGCGATATCGCCGCGATCGTGCGTGAGCGGCCGGAAGCGCTGGGATCCCACTCCGTAAGAATCACCAGGGAATACGGTTTTCTCTTGGGCAAATAGACGACCCCCGCATCGTGGGCGACGGTCGAGATCTCGCCAGTTTTGTGAGCGACGCGCGCGGCCTTGGGCAGGCGGGCCGGAATGCCCTGATTGAACTCCTGTCCGTGAAGGATGTCCATCATCCGTCGCGACAGCGCCGGCGAGAACGCCTTGCCCTCCGAAAGCATCACCAGAATCCGGAGCAGGCCGTTCGCGGTGACCATGTTGTTGATGCGTTTCTCGAAGGCGAGCTCGTCCTCTACTCCGCGCTTGAGATCGATCCCTTCCTCGACGTGGAGCTGTTTCAGCGTCTCGGTAACTGACTCGGGGCCGATGACGCCGAGGAGAAGATTGGTGGCGAGATTGCTCGAAGTCGTGATCATGTGGTACGCTAGCTCGTCGACGCGCATCATCTTGCCGATGGCGTTGTGAACCGCCGAATTCGAATCGCGCCCCGACTCGACCCGGAAGGGGATGTTCTCGACGACGCTGAGGAATCGTTTGCGGACGTGCACTCGCGAGTGCGGGAGCAGCTCGCCGCGATCGATCGCGGCAAAAACGCCGAGCAATATCGGCACCTTGATGGTGCTGGCGGCGTGGAACCAGCGATCGGCGTGATAGCGGAGCTCGAATCCGGTCTCGCTGTCGTGAAGTGCGACGGCGATTGCTTTGGCGCCGGATTCCTTCTCGATCTCTTCGATCTGGTGACGCAACGCGCGCTCCTGCGGACTCGCGGGGTCGGCGGGGCTCGCGCTGGTCGCCTTCGTTTCTGCTCTGGTCATCGCGGAGCTTACGAGTAGGCTACTCGCGGATCCGCTTTAGCGTAGGCGAGATCGGTGAGGAGATTGACTAGCACGAACACGACACTCAGGAATAGCACCGACCCCTGAATCGCGGGGAGGTCTCGCCGCGTGATGGCGTTCACCACGTAGCGTCCGAGGCCCGGCCAGCTGAAGATTGTCTCCGTCAGGATGCTGCCGGTGAGGTAGTAGCCGAAGTCGAGGCCAAGCACAGTGATGATCGGGATGAGCGCGTTTCTCAATGCATGACGCACGATCACCGCGCGCTCCTTCAATCCCTTCGCCCGCGCTGTGCGGACGAAATCGCCGCCGAGCACGTCGAGCATCGCCGATCTGGTGACGCGCGCGAGGAAAGCAATGGAGCGCGAGCCGAGCGCGAAAGCGGGCAGTATCAGGTACTTGATACCGCCGTAGCCGGACGGCGGCAGCCAGCGGAGCATCACCGCGAAGACAAGAATCAGAATCAGTCCAACCCAATAGACCGGGAACGAAATGCCGAGGTAGGCGATGCCGAGTCCGAGCCGATCGAACCAGCCGCCAGGATTGCGCGCGCTCAGGACTCCGAGTGTGATCCCGAGCACCGAAGCGAGAAGCATCGCCGAGCCGGCGAGGAGAAGCGTCTTCGGAAATCTTTCCCGAATGTCCTTGATGATCGGCCGCTGGGTGATGTAGGAGTTCCCCAAATCACCGCGCAGCACCGCGCCCGCGTACAGTGTGAACTGTTTGAGCAGCGGCTCGTCGAGGTGCAGCTCTTTGCGGAGGCGCGCGATCGTTTCCGGATCCGCGCGCTCGCCGACCATCTCCTGCACGGGATCGCCGGGGGCGACGTTCAGCAGGAGAAAAGTTACGACCAGGACTCCGAACAGCGTTGGAATCGAGAGCAGCAGCCTGCGGACGATGAACGCGAACACGAGCTATTTACTGATTGTCACATCGGTCCAGCGCTGGCCGTTGAAGACAGCGGGAACTGTGAAGCCATGGATCCAGGGCTGGATTGCGTACATGTCCTTGTAGAAGAAGAGGTAGACCATGGGGGCGTCGGCGAACTGGACGGAGTCCGCCTGGGTGTACAATGAGTTTCGCTTCGATTCGTCCTGCTCGCGGTGTGCCTGGTCGACGAGCCCGTCGAACTTCGGATTTGAATAGAACGAGACGTTGCCGCCCGGCCCCTTGTTCTTGCTGTAAAGAAGCGGATACAAAAAGTTCTCGGCGTCGGGATAGTCTGCCCACCACTCCTTCACGTAGAGATCGGACGCGCCCTTGCGAGCCGCTTCGCGAACGGACGACGCTTCGCGCTGAACGATCTTGGCGCGGATGCCGGCCTCGGCCAGGTTCGCCTGAATTGCCTGCGCCAGCCGCGGTGACTGATCGGTCGTCGCCGACCAAAGCTCGACGTCGATTCCATTGGGATGTCCCGCCGCCGCGAGGAGCTGCTTTGCCTTGGCGACGTCGTGCCCGTATGGTTTGCGACCGCTCTCGTATCCCGGAAGTGTTGGGGGAACGACGCCGTTGGCGACGGCGCCGCGGCCGGCCATCACGGCGCTGAGGATTGTGTTCACGTCGATTGCGTAATTGAGCGCCTGTCGGACGCGAACGTCGGCGAGCGGACCGCGTGTGACATTGATCGCGACGTACCAGAAGCGAAGCGCCGGAGCCGACGAGAGGAGTTTGCTCTTGTCCGGATCCGACTGCCACGTTCTCCCGGCTTCATCTGGAACCGAGAGCACATCGACGTTGCCCGCCTCGAACTCGGCGGTGGCGGTGCTCATTTCGGGAATGATGCGCGCCATCAGCGAATCGCTCTTCGGCGCGCCGTCGAAGTAATCGGGGTTCTTTGCGAAGCGAAGGAAATCGTCATGTCGCCATTCGACGAACTTCCAGGGACCGGTGCCAACTGGCTTCTGCCCGAAGTCAGCGCCGGTGTTCTCGGGAACTATGGAATTAACGGGCATGGCAAGAAGCTTGGGGAAGATCGAGTACGGCTCTTTCAGCGTGATTACCACCGTCGAGTCGTTGGGCGCGGCGAGCCCGGTGATCGACGTTCCCTTGCCCCCGGCAAAATCCTCGGCGCCCTTAATCGGATAAAGTGGCCAACCGCGCCCTCCCTTCGTCTTAGGATCGAGGACTCGCTGAAAAGTCGAGACGACGTTTTTGGCGGTGAAGAGACTGCCGTCGTGAAACTTCACGCCGCGGCGCAGATGGAAGGTGTAAGTGATTCCATCCGGGGTGACTTCCCATGATTTCGCGAGACCGGGAACTACTTTCGCGTCGGGCGTGAAGCGCGTCAGTCCGTCGAAGATGTAGGCGACAGCGCGTCCAGTGGGAACGTCGGTCGAGAGTGCCGGATCCATCGAGCGCGGATCGTAGGTGTCACGTGAATCGATGAGAGTTTTGCGTTGGGGAGCTGTCGATTCACCATCGCCACCACAGCTGAGAATCGCGGGTATTACGAGGAGAAAGAGTCGCCGCATGGTGTGCTCTGACGGTTGACATTAAGGGGCGAAATACGAGAACTTTCGCGCACCGCAAATAGGCCTCATCGTGAGCGCAGAATACTATTATCGCCGCCAACTTGGCGCCAAGGATCTGCTGCCAGCCATTGGTGTCGGCGTCGCCGTCGGTTTGGCCGGGTTTTACGTTGTGCAACTCTTAATCCAGCGCACGCCTCTCGTAGCACAAGGCGAACTATCTCGTGCGCCGACCTCGCCGCCGACGAGGATGTTGGGTGAGCGCACCGAGCCGGAGACTGAGACGCACTTCGCTCGCGAGCTGCCGCCCGGGCGACCGCCAGGCGCCGACGCGCTGAACGGGTGAGGGCGCCCCGGGTAAGCCTCGGGGGGTGGATCGCCGCATGCCTGTTGATCTTCGTGCTGCCGATATGCGCCGGCGGGCAGGATATCGAATGTGAGCGTGGGGACCTCGAGGTCATGCGCCTCGATTTCGAGGGGAATCACGCCTTTTCGGACGCCGATCTGGCCAAAACGATCGTTACCACGCCGTCATCGTGGGCGCGCCGTTACCTGCACCTTCCTTTCACGGTCAAACATTGCCTGGACCGGAGTGAGCTCCCGAACGATCGGGCGCGACTGATAATCTTTTACCGCCGTCGGGGGTATCCAAAGGTGACCGTCGACACAGCGGTAAAGGAGCTGGCTCCCGGGGCGGTCGCGGTGACGTTCAAGATCAGCGAGGGGCCGCCGATAATATTGAGGTCCTTCGTGGTGAGCGGTCTGGATTCGGTCCCCGAGAGAAACGGGATTCGTCGCGGATTGTCCATTCGCGAGGGTGGAAGATTCGATCGCTTCTCGATCGACGCCGCGGCCGACACCATCCGTCAGCGGCTGCACAACACCGGATATCCCGGAGCCGTCACCGCAAACGGCTTCTTTGTGGACGACACGCTCTTGAGCGCGTGGGACACTGTTTACGTCACGCCTGGACGGAGAACGAGGATTGGAGCGATCAGCATCGAAGTCACGCCACTGCCTCGAAAGAAGCAGCAGATTCCAACCAAGGTCGTGCGCCAGATCATGGGGCTCGACTCCGGTGAGCTTTTCCGGGAGGACGAGATCATCGATGCGCAGCGCGCTATCTATCAGACGGAAGCGTACCAGCATGTCTCGATCACGCCAGACAGCGACGCCGATTCAATCGCCAATCTTCACGTGAATCTCGCCGAGGCGGCGATGCACGCAGCCCGTGTCGGGGCGGGTTACGGCACGCTGGATTGCTTCCGTGTGACTGGCGAGTACACCGATTACAACTTCCAGAATGGAGCGCGGCGTCTCGATCTGAACACTCGCGTGTCCAAGATCGGCATCGGGAGACCGCTCGATGGCGCTCCCGGATTTTGCCCCGCGGCAAAGAAGGATGTGTTCAGCGACCGTCTCAATTACTACGCCGGCGCGACGCTCCGGCAGCCGGTGTTCCTCGGCCTGCGCACGGTTCCGACGATCACCGTGTACACGCAGCGAGTGTCGGAGTACAACGCGTTTCTGCGAACCACCTCGATCGGAGGCGCGGCGTCGCTCATCTGGCGTGGGCTCACCCGCACCCCGATCACTCTCACCTACTCGATGGAAATCGGGCGCACCGAGGCGCAACCCGCCCTCTTCTGCGCGGTGTTCAACCTGTGCGAAGCAGCGGAACGCGACAGAGTGCAACAGACTCAACAGCTGGGGGTGCTGAGCCTGGCGATCACCCGCGACAACTCGAACAGCCTGCTGTCGCCCACGCGCGGGTCGATTCTCAGGCTCGAGCTCAGCAACTCTTCGCCGTACATCTTTTCGAATAAGGATCTGCAGTTCAGCAAAGCCGTCGGCGATGCATCGCGATACATCAACGCCGGAGCGGGGAACGTAATCGCGCTCCGCATCCGCGGCGGGACGGTGTTCGGTCGCAACACGCAGGGAGCAGAGGGATTCATCCCGCCACAAGTGCGATTGTATGGTGGCGGTCCGACGACCGTTCGCGGATTCTCACAGAACGAGCTCGGCTCGCTCATCTACATCGCCAACGGATTCGAGCAGTTCATTGGGAACGATCCGCGCTCATTGCAGCTCGACACCGTCATCCAGGTTTCGGACACGGCCAAATACAAGCGTATCGTCCCCGTTGGCGGAAATTCTCTGCTGGTCGGAAACGCCGAGCTCAGGCTGAGGATGCCGTTTCTGTCCGACCTGTTGCAGTTCACGATCTTCACTGATGCCGGCGAAGTATGGAACCGTGGAACGGCGCAACTCAAACAGGTCAGGCTCAAGGTCACCCCGGGCATTCAGCTCACTGCGTTCTCACCAGTCGGTCCGGTGCGCGTGGCTGTTGGCTACAATCCCTACCAGCGGCCAGCCGGCCCCATTTATTTCGAGGCGACGAGTCAGGGCGGCGAGCTCCTGTGCGTGAGTCCCTTCAATGATTTCCCGACGCACTTCGCTCCTGATAACACGATCCATCAGGAGGCGCTGGCCCCGTGTCCGGCAACCTACCAGCCCCCGAAGGACAATCGGTTGCGCAGCAAGCTCACCTTCAGCTTCGCGATCGGGCAGGCGTTCTAAAGCATGACCCGCCGCCTCCGCATCGTCATTGGCAGCGCCATCATCCTGGTGGGACTGCTCGCCATCGTCGTGATCCTTTTCCTCGGCGTGACGCACACGAGCGTCGGGCAGGAACGCGTACGTAGCATGGTGGCGACGATGCTGGAAGGGAGGGTGAAGGGCAAAGTCTACATCGGGCACATGAGTGGCGGACTCGTCGGCGGAGTGCGCATCGACTCCGTGGAGATCCGCGACGACGAGGACTCGGTCTTCTTCGCGTCGGGCCCGATCACGGTTTCATACGATCCGCGTGACCTGTTCGATCGGCGCATCCTCCTCAGTCATCTCGAGGCCGAGCATCCGTTCGTGCACATTCGACAGCACCAGAACGGCGACTGGAATTTCAGGCGGATCTTTCCGGCGAGCGTAGAGAAGCAGAAGCGCAACGAGCGCGGATTCGGCCAGTACGTCGTAATCGATTCATCGGTCGTTCGTGACGCCACTTTCCTGCTGACGCTGCCCTGGCATCCCTCGGACACACTGCGCGGAGCAAAGCTCGATAGCGCCATCAGATACGAGCTGAATCGTCCGGATCATGATATCAATCGGACGCGCGAAGGCTTCGCGCGCACCTGGCGCTGGACGGAGATGCAAGCGAACCTCGGCTTCGCGCGCATTGCCGATCCGGACACGGTCGGTCGCCTGGTTCGCATCCGAAAACTGAGCTTCAGCGAGAACGATCCGCCGTTCAAGTTCAGGAATGTCTCGGGGACGGCTCTGAATCTTGGTGATTCCGTATTCGTCGATGCCGACCACTTCGACCTGCCCGGGTCTACCGGGAAGGGGCACGGCAGCATTGTCTGGGGAAGTGATCTCCCAGTGCGGTACTACGTTCACGTCATAGGCGATTCGGTGTCGCTGGCGGACGTCGCCTGGGTATATCCGACGCTTCCGACCACTGGCGGTGGCAAGATGGAGCTCGACATCCGCAGCCAGAGAAATCCGAAGTACCTCGATTACGTCCTGACGAACATGGATGTGCGCACGACGCGATCCCGCTTGCTTGGAAACATGACGTTCGAGACTGGCGGCAACATCCTGGCGGTGAAAAACGTCGAGATGCAGGCGACGCCGGTCAATTTCGATTTGCTGCGAACGCTGAACGGGAAGAAATTCCCCTACGATTGGCAGGGTAACATCACCGGCACGGTTCGGGCTTCGGGTGGCCCGCTCACTCATTTCAAGGTCGAGGAATCCGCGCTCATCTTCGAGGATGCCCACGTACCCGGCGCGGTGACGGAAGCGCGTGGCGATGGCGAGCTGGACATCCTGTTTCCGGCGTTCACCGCGTTCCACGCATTCAACGTCGATGTCGCGACTCTTGATCTGCGGACGTTGCAGTATCTGAATCCGCTGTTTCCAAAATTGAAGGGAACGGTGTCGGGAACGGCGACGCTCGACTCGTCGTGGCTCGACGTGCGTTTCAGCGACGCCAGCCTGTTCCACCACGACGGCAATCTGCCGGTGTCGCACTCGACGGGAAGTGGACGAGTGACGTGGGGCGAGAAGTATCTCACCTACGATCTCGCGTTGCAGGCCCAGCCACTTTCATTCACCGCTTTGCAGCACTCGTATCCGATGCTGCCGATGCGTGGGAGCTACACTGGGCCGGTGCAGGTGAGGGGGACTTCGCCCAACCTGCTGGTCAACACGACGCTGACTGGACCGGCTGGCAGCTTTGCGTTCAACGGTCTCGTCGACGCTGATCCCGAGGAGTACGGGGCGCGCGGAAAACTGACGTCGACCAGTCTGGATCTGCGAACGCTGATGGAGAACAAACAGCTGCCGCACACCCAGCTCACAGG
>JBKOVX010000335.1:0-3128 GCA_046724115.1 Gemmatimonadota bacterium
AGTGATGGGTGTTGGCCTGGATGAAGAGAATCAGGTGTTCGAAGTGGTGGAAGAACTGGATCCAGAACGCTGCCATCCACCACTTGTACGATGTGCCGGTGAATCCTTTGCGGAGAACCCAGAGCCCAATCACCATCACCAGCGCGAACGCATAGTGCAGCGTCTCTGTCTTCATCAGCCACGGGTAGTACATCCCGAGCAAACCCATCGACATCGGACGCGGCCAATGCAACACGAAGAATTGATAGGCCTGGACGATGTGCTCAGACCAGTGGAACAACACGATCGCGGCGAAGCCCCATAACGCGACCTTGTGCCAGCGCGAGTTGAGGGCGTCGACAAGCCCGCCTGAAGCGTCTCCACTGAAATGAGCAATGCCTGGGGTCGAGACAGCCATGTCTTTTCCTCTCAAAAGTCGTACGTGAGCATCGCGTACGGGTAGGTGTAGGGTTTGCCAGGTGTGGTGTTCTTCAGAAAAGTCCCGGTCACGAAATGGCCGAGGCCTGCTGAAAGGTTGAGGCTCGGGCGAATCCTCCCCGACGTGATCAGGTCGATCTCCTGACCAACATACTTGCCGGCGATGCCGGTCGGCGACCGCGCCAGCACTGCGCCGCCACCGGTATACAAGGCGTCGTGGGCATCCGCCAACCAGTATTGGCTGTAGCGCGCCGTTGCGCTCCACCCTTTCGCGATGGCGAGGTCGAAGCCACCGCGCACGTGCCTCATATTCTGCCAGCCGACGAGATCGGTCAGACCGTATTTGTCGTGGCCGGTGGGATAAAGCTGGTCGAACGTGCCTTTCTTGTTGTCTGCCGGATTCTCGTCGCCGGACGCCTGATTGTATTCAGCGAACAACCTTGGCGTGAGCGGCATGCCGACTTGCGTGTAACCGAGCAGCCAGTGACCCGCCCAGGCTCCAATGGACTCGTCGCCGAGAGAGCCGCTCTGCAACGCCATCTGGGTGTCGTAGTCGAAGCGGGAAGCGAATTTTCCGAACGCGCGCAATCCGTACGTGCCGAAGTTCATTATCCCTGGCAAACCGGCCTCGCTGCGGAGACCCGACTGTCTGCGCCAGAACACGAACGGCTCGAGCGCGATCTTCGGCGCGAGCTTGGCGAAGCTGCTGTACACACCGTAGAAATTGTTGCCCGGGACGTTTCTGTCGAATTTGTCCTGCTCGACTTTGACGACCGACGCGGCAAACGCGTCCACGCGGTAGCCCGAGCCGGCGATTCCGCCGCGAGCGCCGTCGAAGGTGCGCGCTGTATTTGCCCAGGGCAGAGTGCCGACGAGACGTCCATCGCCGAAGGCCAACTCGATCCGTCCGCCGCGCAGCATCAGCGCATCTTTGTCGGTGCTTGCCTGCAGATAGAGCTGGCGAAGATCAGCGTGATCGCGGAACGGCGGGCCCTCGGGTGTCTTGTTCTTCCACGGACCGCGCGCATCCATGCCCTCGACGAACAACAACGTGTTGCGCGTCGGCCGGATGCGTGCATCGAGAAGGAGGCGAGTCAGGACGTATTGGTCCGAGTTGTCAGGTCTGAATCCCCCGTTCTCGTACGCCTCTGCGCGGAATCGGAGCTGTCCGCCGACGTCGAGCCACGCCGGCATTGTGCCGCCAGGTGGTGACGCCTCCGCAGCCGGCTTCGAGGTCGCGGCGTCCCGTTGCGTCTGCGCTGCGGCCAGAGCCGGGGCGGACATAATGCTTACGACGATGACGTGACTGAGACGCATTAGCATGCGGGCAGGGGAAACCAACGTCAGTGCGGGAGCGCTAATGTAGGAACGCAGGCAGGCCTTGCGCAAGAATTAAATTGCGCCATACTTCCCTTTCGCTCCGACAGGAGAGAGGCCGATTGACCAATGCCGCGGATGTCATCCAGGGGACGCTGGACCTGCTTATTCTGAAGGCGCTATCTCTGGAGCCGATGCACGGCTGGGGAATCAGCGATCAGATTCGCCGGATGTCGGGCGGCGTCTTTCAGATCGGCCAGGGCTCGCTCTACCCGGCACTACATCGATTCGACAATCGCGGCTGGGTCACGTCCTACTGGCGGACGACAGAAAACAACCGGATCGCGCGGTACTACGAGCTCACCGTGGCGGGGAAGCATGCATTGGCGGACGAGGCAGCGCGCTGGCGATCCTACACGCGCGCCGTGGACCTCGTCATCGCCGCGGAGCAGCAGCCGAATACTTAGTGATCAACCTCGCATGAGCGGCGAGGATCTTTTTCTGGTTGCGAATGATCGCTTTCTGGTTGCGAAGGATCTTGAGCTGATTCCCGATTACCACTGGCAAGCGTTTCTGATTGTCGAGAATCTTCGTTTGATTCCTGATGATTACCCTTTCGTTCGCGATGATCGTCGCCTGGTTTTTCAGTGTCGCCTGTGCCATTGCTCTTCTCTCCGGGTCGATGTCAGGAATGACTGCTTCGCTCAGGCGCTAACGATGTCGCGTCCTGGCGCGGTGGGGCAAGATCGGTCTTTGCCTCGATTGGTTTGTCGGCAAAATCAGGTTGGGGCGACAAGCCACGGAGTCGGGGCAGGGACTCGACGACGCGTTCGCGGCTCATCCCCAATAGCGAGTGCGCTTCGATGAGCGCGTCGAAATCGACGTGATAGAGATTGCGTCGCTCGGGGTTGGCGAGGCCGGCGATGTTGCGTGGCGCGATCGCTTGCGTGATCCAGTTTGAAAACGTATCTCGTGCTGCCGTCGTTCCAGATTCGCCGCGACCGTGTGTGATCTGCCGCAGCATCCGCAGCGCTTCGCGAGGGAGACTCTCGAGTACGGGATCTCCCACACCGAGGAAACCCTTCCAGGCGACGGCGTCGTTGGAGCTGAGCCGCTGACTCACTTCCGCGAACGACACCGTCGCGAAGTAAAGCATCGCGTGTGCGGCGAAGAGGTCGAAGTCTGCCATCGACTCGTACGAACCGGCGACCATCGAATCGATCTGGTCCGCCTCGGCGGCGAGCATCGCGCCGTACCGGGCGAGGATCGCGGTGTCGGGAATCCGTCCGGGACGCGAGGCTGTTTCCTCGAAAACCAGCCCGAGTCGCTCCACCGCGCGCAGGCTCCAGGCGATTCCCGTCGAGAAGAGCGGATCTACGAATGCATATGCGTGG
>JBKOVX010000192.1:0-3738 GCA_046724115.1 Gemmatimonadota bacterium
CGCTAATGGATGTGAAGTCATCGTCCCTCGCTTCCCCCTTCCCCCTTCCCGCCTCCCGCCTACGCCTCCATCTCTTCCTCACGCTTCCCCGGCCAGAAAGTCTTCAGCGTCGCAAAAACGAGCAACACGATCAGAATCCCCTGCGCCGTCAGAGTCTCGACGCTCGGATAGATGCCCATCGCCTCAACGTGGGGACCGCCGGGAATCACCGTGATCCGCAGGAGATTTCCTTCCTGCAACTCGCGAACCCCCTTCCCCATGAACACGAACGCCATGTAGTAAAGAAGCAGGCTGGTGACGGTAAAGAACGGGCGCATTGGGATGCGCACGCCGTATCGATAGAAGAGCGTGAAGATCACCGCCAGGACGGCGAAGCCGGCGATGATGCCGAGCGTCAGCGGCAGGCCGACGTTCGGCCCTTCGCTGAACAGCGCCTGGTAAAACAGCGCCGTCTCCGCGCCTTCGCGGTACACCGCGAGGAACGCGACCAGAGCGAGCGCCTTCCCGCCACCGTGCTCGAGCGCCGAATTCACCTTCTCGCGAATGAATTTCTGCCACTTCGCGGCTTCGACCTTGGAGATGAGCCAGTAGCTCACCGAGAAAAGAACGACGACGGCGAGAAGCATCGTCGTCGCCTCGACGATCTCTCGGCTGGCGGGCATCGCGGCGAGCAAAGTCTTCAAGACAACCGCGGTCGCCAGGCTGGCGACGACTCCGAGAATGATTCCCACCCAGATCGAATGGAGACGCTCACGGTGTCCGGTCTTGAGGAGAAATGCGACGACGGCGCCGATGACGAGGATCGCCTCGAATCCTTCGCGCAGGATGATCAGGAACGATTGGAAAAACGCTTCCCAGCTTCCCGAGGGAGTTTGAGTGAGATCGATAACCGATGGCAGTCCGTCGGCGATTGCATCGCGCGATTTCTTGGCGCCGGCGACATCGTCGCGCTTCACCGCTCCCTTGAAGTCGGCGAAATGTCGTTCCATGGTGGCGACGAGCCCCGGCTTCTTGGCGCGCGCCGTAGTCTCCAGCGGCTCGAATGCGATGTACGCGTCGAAGGCACGGTCCCCGGCCTCGGCGGTTTGTCCTTTGCGCGCGAAGTCGAGCGCGCTGTCGAGCAGTGCCAGGATCACTGGTGACGCGGTGTCGCCCGGAATCGCCGTCGCGTCGGCGCGCGCCGCCGGCAGAATCATCGGCTCGCCGCGCAGGGTGTAGATGTAGTTGATGACGTTCCACCGCTGCTGCGCGGTGAGCGAGGACCCGAACGCCGGCATGGCGGTGCCGCGCACGCCGACCGTGATGACGTTGTAGGCGAGCGTCGGAGTCAGCTCGGGGGTGAGATGCTTGACGCCGATACCGGGCGGCGCCGTGCTCAGCGTGTGCGCTGACGGCCCGTCCCCGGCGCCTTTGACACCGTGACACGACGTGCACGTGCTTGCGTAGAGTCGATGACCCTCAGCCGTATCGAGCGGTCCCTTCGGCAGATCCATCGCGCCAGCGGTGCCGAGCGACGCGGCGAAGAGCCGGTGCATGGCTCGCACGGTTGACGGCGGTTTCTTTTGAGCGACGGCCGTGGTCAGGGTGTCGAGGATTGCCCTCGTCGCCGGCGCATCGTAGCCGGTAAGCCGCGTCGCGACCTGCTTAGCGTCGGTGAGGAAGCCGTAAGTCTCGTCGTATTCATCTTTCGAGATGAGCTTGCCCTGCTCGTCGACGGCCTTGGCGTACTCCTCCACGGCGACACCGACGATACTCGAGAGACGTTTTGCTGGGTTTTGTTGAGCGGCCAGCGAACCAGCCGCGAGAAGCGACAGGATCGAGACACAAATCCCTCGCGTAAGTCGACAATTCATTGCGGAGTGAATCTATCGGGATTACAGAGGGAAGCAATTGGGTGAAGTCCGAGTCCGTAGTTCGGATTGAGGGATGCGGACCAACTAATCAGTGCGGACTTCGGACTAAGTGCGGAGTCCGGACCTACTGCGGATTGCGGACTATTGAGGACTTACCGCGCATACTCCGAGGCCGCGACCAGTTGTCCTCGCTCCGCAATTAGTCCGCAATCCACAATTAGTCCGAAGTCCGCACTGATTAGTTGGTCCGAACTCCTCAATCCGCACGCCTCACAGACGACCATCACGGTATTCGTAATCTCCCGCGAGCTCCCGTTCATTGACAGCTGCTCGAACCCCGGTTCGATGTTCGAAGTCTGCGACAAACTCCGCCAACCGTCGATTGGAAAATGTCCCCCGCGGCAAACCCAACGCTTCAATCGCGTTCTCGATCGCGGCCGGCTCGCCCTCGACTTCGACCAGAACGTCCATCCGCGGATAAACCTCGAACCGAACCGTGGCCCCGCCGATCTGGTACTGCGCAATGTCGCGGTCGATTTCCCAAACAAGCTCCATCTCCAGACGAAACAGGATTTGCTCGAGCGAGTCGAAATCCTCGACTGGCGTCGTGATTTCTTCGCGGACCTTGTAGACATCACGGAACTCGGTCGGGCCCTTCCAGTCGAGAAAGGCCTTCGTGGATGCCGAGCCTTTGTAGCGGCGCACTCTCAGCACTTCGTCGCGCCCCGAAAGCTCTCGCGAGGAGAAGTCGTAGCGACGGTCCGAGATCTTCCCCTGGAACGAAAGCGACGCTCCTGCCTCTTCGATTTTCCTCCGTCGCTCAGCCAGGTCGTCGACCACGGCTTTGAGCTCGACCTCACGCATTGAGTATCGTCTCGAGCACCTGCTCCGTTTTCTTCAGCGAGGGGACTACCGCGTACGGGTTGTGCGCCTGGAGCTGCTCGACCGTGTAATGCCCGCTGGCGACGCCGATCGCCTTCGCGCCGAGCGAGCGGCCGCATTCGATGTCGGCAGGGGTGTCGCCGATGACGACGAGCCGATCACCGGCGATGTCGATTCCGAGAGTCTCACCGGCCCTCCTTTGCGCAATCGCCGGGAGCTCCGGCCGGTGCTCGTGATCCGATCCGAACGCGTTGATCTTGAAACGATCCGGATCGATTCCGGCTGCCTTGAGCTTGATCCGCGCTCCCGGCTCGACGTTCCCGGTCAGCAACCCGAGGATGATGTTCTCTCTTCCATCAAGCGCGTCGAGCAGCGGCACCACTCCCTCGAGCGGGCGGACGTTGAACTTTCCGCTCTTCGCGCCTTCGCGGAGTCCGTCCAGATACAAACCGATCAGCGTTTCCATCCGCGCGTCGATGTGCGCGTCCGAGTGTCCTTCCATTCGCATCACATCGCGCACGATCTGCTTGTCCGTCTTGCCGTCGTACCTGTACGACGGATTTCCCGGCGAGCCGAAGACCTGTCCGAGCGCGCGCTGCATTGCGGCGCGTCCCATGCCGCCGGAATTGAGAAGAGTGCCGTCGATGTCGAAGAGAACGAGCCTCATGCTCTGGTCAGAAAGACGCCCGCGATGATCGTCGCCGCGCCGACACCCTGAAAGATCGTCGGATTCTCGCCGAGGAATGCCCAGGCGACAAGCAGTGCGATGATCGGCTGGAGGTTCGTGTAGACCGCCGTGCGCGTCGGACCCAGGAGCCGGAGCCCGCGATAATAGAAAGCGTAGGCGAGGCCCATCGAGATGATGCTCGAGTACAGAAGCGCGAGCCACCCGCCCCTTCCCACGAGTGACCAGTCAGTGGCGACGATCGCCGGCATCGAAACGATGAGCAGCGGCACCGCGCCTCCCACCATCGTAATCGCCGATAGATTGACGACGTCGACG